>DASQHH010001025.1:0-3543 GCA_035632195.1 Vicinamibacterales bacterium | reverse complement strand
GCCGCTTCGCCCTCGATGATGGCGCGCAGCGAGCCGATGGCGGAGGCTTCGTTCCCGGCCATGCGCGCCCGGAGCAATCCCGGAATCGCGACGGCGGCGAGGATGCCGATGATCGAAACGACCATCAGCAGCTCGATCAGCGTGAAGCCGGTTTCAAGTTTGCGCATGACGCCGTATATCCGATGGCAGGCAGCAAGCCGATTGCCACGTCAACGACGCGATTTTCCGTTAGAAAACGATGATCTTGCCTCGGTGGACGAAAAACTGTCAGTCGCGACCGCCAACCATTGTCAGGCAGAGTCTAGCAGAATACCGGTAAGTCCTAACCGATTTTGCCCACTGTTTCACTTTGGGGCAGCGGGCGCCACCTTCCACAGGAAGATGTCCTCTCCGTCCTGGCGGGCGGTAGCGACGGGCCGCCAGTCGCCGATTCCAAACTGGTGCGACACGATTCGGCTGCCCGGACGCAGCTCGTGGCGGAGTTTGGGCTCCAGACGGGCATTGACGCCCGCCGTCAGCCACATGGTCACCACGGTTGCTTCTGAAAGGTCGGTGGCGAAGAAATCGCCCTGCACGAACGTGGCGCGGTTTTCGACTTCGCCGTCCCGTGCGACCTGGCGTGAGATCTCGATGAGCCGCGGGTCGATTTCGATGCCTACTGCCCGCGCGTGGTACTTCTGGGCCGCCAGGATGACGATCCGGCCGTCGCCCGATCCGAGGTCGTAGACGACGTCGCCCGCCGTGACGTGGGCCAGGCGCAGCATCGCGTCGGCGACGGGCATCGGTGTTGCGACGAAATGGACGTCCTGCGCGGCGACGAACGCCAGCACAGCGATCGCGGCTCTCACTTCTGGTCCGCCAGCCGCGCCGCGCGCAGCAGGCCTTCGATACTGCGGAAGTTGCCTTCGTGGCACGCGTACTCGAAGAGCATTCCGTCGCTGCGGTGCATCGGGAACATGGCCGTCCACGGCCGCGTCCAGACGGTCGGGTCGTCGACGGTAAAGCGGTACTCGATCGTGTCGCGATCGCTGCGCGTGAAGCGCTCGACGAGACGCAGGTGGTCGTCTGATCCGCGGAAGCTGGTCCTGTCGCTGAACTGTGTCGTTTCGATGACGAGCGACGCGCCGTCCCAGCGGCCGCGCGAATCGCCCATCCACCGCGGCGCGGCGCCGTGCGGGCGGCCGTCCATCGGGACGATGCGTGCGTCGTGGATCATCTCGTTCAGCAGCACGACGTGGTCGCGCGTCTGCAGGATCTGCACGTCGTTGTTGTAGACGCCGGGAAGCATCGGCGGACCTGCCGTGGCCCACTGCAGGCAGCGCACGTTCAATTCGAGATCTTCGGGGCCTTGCGTCGGCCCGCGCCCGCGGCGCGCCTGCGCGCGTGCGGCAGCGCGCGCTTCCGCATCCGCGGTCAGCGGCGGCATCCGGCCGTTCTCCGGATCCACGATCAGCGACGTGCGCCGGTTCGTCAGGTGCCTGGTTCCAGGATCCCAGCAGTCGGGGCCGGCGGTGTTGTTGGTTGATGCCTGGCGCTCGTTCGTCCGTTGTTCGTATGTCGCGGCATCGGCCGCCGCGAGGACCGCGCGATCCGCGAATTCGCGGGGGCGCTCGAGCGGCGTCATCGTCGCGTAGTTCCACACCCCTTCGAGATCCGGATCGCCCCACACGGTGTGTGCGGCGAAGCGCGGCTGTGCGGCCACTACGGCCGAGGTGACGGCGATACCGATGAGTAACGCGCGACACATTGTGGCCATCCGAGCGCTCATTCTACGTGGATCTCTGAGGTTTACCCGGCAGAGCTGGGCCTCGATTACTGGCACTGCGCTTGCCCCTCTGAACTGCCGAGCCCCCTTCGCGCCGGGCGCGCTGGGGGGCGGGCTCCCTTCGGGGCCAGGACAAGTGACGATGCGAGTGAGAACAAAGCTGTGCGAAGCGATCGGCGTGCTGAGCGCGGTCAGTCTGCTTGCGTGCGGTCAGGCGACGTCGGTGACGGCTCCGTCGGCAACCACCGGCACGAACGGCCCCATCACGTCGATTGTGGTGATGGGTCCTGCGACCTCCGGAACAAACTTTCAGCTGATGGCGTCGGGGAAGAGCGCCGACGGCAGCTCGCGTGACATCACGGCCGTCGCAAGCTGGAAGACTTCGGATCCGACCAAGGTGTCGATCTCGTCGACCGGATGGGTGACCATCCTCGCGCTCGGCACGGTGAACGTCCAGGCGACGTATCAGAGCGTCACCGGGTCGATGCAGGTGAAGGTGACGCCGCCGCCTCCGGACAAGTACGTGCTAAGCGGCGTCGTGCGCGAAGTGCCTCCCACGTCCCGCCCGGTGGCGGGCGCGGTGATCCGGATCACGGCCGGTCCGGATGCGGGCATCGAGGCCGCCAGCGACGGCAACGGCTTGTACGCCATCGCCGGACTGTCGGCCGGCTTCGCGATCGTCGAGACGAGCGCGCCGGGCTATACGGTGTCCTCGGTCGGTCTCGACATCAGCGGCAACCGCAGCGTCGATCTCTGGCTGGCGCCGACGCCGCCCAGGGACGCCAGTGGCGCGACCGCCACGGCGCGCTGCAGCGACGGCAGCTGGAGCTGGGCGCAGTCGAAGACAGATGCGTGTTCGGCCAACGGCGGCATCGCCTATCCGGTGTGCCCCGGCGTCATGTGCCCGGACGCGTCGCGGAAGACGAGGTAGGGCCGCTCGCGTAGGGGTCGCTTGCGAGCGACCCCTACCGTATCAATCTGTACTTGACGAGGACGTACACCGCGTCGATGCCGTCGAACCAGCGGATTTTCTTGCCCTCGTCGACGCGGCGCGGATTGTACGTAATCGGGACTTCGACGATCTTCCGTCCGGCGCGCAGGACCTTGGCGGTGAACTCCGGTTCGAAATCGAACTGCACGCACCGGAGGCGCAATCCCGTGAGGACTTCGCGCCGGAATACTTTGTACGCCGTCTCCATGTCGCTGAGACGCCCGCCGTACAGGATGTTGGTGATTGTCGTCAGTGTGCGGTTCGCGGCGCGCGTCTTCCACGACACGTGCGGCGCGCCTCCGAGAAAGCGCGACCCGTACACGATCTCCGTCTTGCCGTCGAGAATCGGCTGCAGCAGCTGCATGTACTGACCGGGATCGAGCTCGAGGTCCGCGTCCTGAATCAGGATGATGTCGCCGGTCGCGAAGCGGAGGCCGTGCCGGATCGCCGCGCCTTTGCCGAGATTGATCGGGTTGTCGAACGTCCGGATTTGCGGGTCGCCGCGCCATTTGCTCGCATCGATGTTGCGGCGCGTGTCGTCGTCCGATCCGTCGTTGACGATGAGAATCTCGCGCTCGATGGCGCCGAGGTCGACCGCCAGGATTCGGTCGACGACGTTCTCGATCGTCTGCGCTTCGTTGTAGACGGGAACGATGATCGAGACCTTAGGGTGCGCGTTCATAGATCTCGATGAGCGGGTTGACGTCGCGCAGGATCGAGTAAACCGGGAAGGTTTCGCGCGGTCCCACGAGATCCGGATGGCCGCCCGGCAGCCACGGAAACGGGT
>DASQHH010001024.1:0-3313 GCA_035632195.1 Vicinamibacterales bacterium | reverse complement strand
TCTGACTGTCTGAAAGGGGTGCGATCATGACTGGCGGACTTCCGTCGCTTCTGGACGAGTCCGGTTTCCTCGCCGATCTCGCACGCGTGGACTTGCCGAAACCGGACGACGCAATCGGCGATCCTCGGCCCGGTGTCGACGGTCTGGAGCGTCTCGACACTGGTCTCACTTACGACCCCGCCCAATCGGCACGGCTCAATAGACCAATGCCCGTGTTTCTTCCGACTGCGTCAGACGATGGCGCGTCGGGCGCGTACTCGGTCCCCTCGACGACGTCAAGGCGACCGCGACGCGTGGCGGCTTACCTGCTCCTGATGGCGCTGGGAGGGGCCGCCGCCGTCGTCGTCTTTCACGACCGTGTGTCCCAGATCGTCATGATGTGGTCTGCCAGCGACAGTCAGACTGCCGATCGTTCCACGCGATAAACCTCTCGACCGCAGGCCTGCCGGCTCAACCAGCCTGAATCGACGCGTCAACATATAATCTCGACCTCTCGGAGGTGTCATTCATGATTCGGCGTCCGTTTCATACGATCTTGTTCTTCCTCATTCTCTGCGGCGCGGCTTTGACGGCGAACGCGCAGCAGACGGGTTCGATCTCCGGAAATGTCACCGACACGAGCGGCGCGGCGCTGCCGGGCGTTACGGTGGAAGCGCGGTCGCCGGTGCTGCCGGGTCCCCGCGTCACCGTGACGGCGGGCGACGGCACGTATCAGCTGCCGGCCCTGCCGCCAGGCACGTATACCGTGACGTACACGCTGCAGGGGATGCAGACGGTCACGCGTCAGGTCGCCGTCAGCCTGAATCAAGTCACGTCGGCGGACGCGAGCCTGGGCGTTGGAGGCGTCGCCGAAACGGTGACGGTGGTCGCGACGACGACCTACGCGGATCGGACGTCGGCGGCTCTGACGAACGGGCTGACCAGCGCTGAGCTGGACAAGCTGCCGACCGGGACGCAGTACCGCGATCTCGTCAACGACATTCCCGGCGTGCAGTACACGCAGCAGACGGTGCGCGGCCCGAGCGCCGGCGCCAGCGGCCAGAGCAACGTCTACAACTTCGACGGCGTCAACGTGACGCTGCCGCTCTTCGGCACGCTGTCAGCCGAGCCCGCGTCGCAGGACATCTCGGAGTTCACGGTCGTGAAAGGCGGCGCCACGGCGATCGACTTCAACCGCGCGGGCGGGTTCTCGATCAACACGATCAGCAAGTCGGGCACGAGCCAGTTTCACGGCGAGGGCAGCTTCCGCTTCCAGCAGGTGAGCATGTCCGCCGCCCAGAACAACGGCAGCGCTTCGCTCTTCGATGAAAACCGCGCCTTCACCGACGCCAATGTCGGCGGTCCGATCGTCAAGGACAAGGCGTACTTCTACGGTTCGTACTATCGCCCCACGGTGAATCGCGACAACTCCGCGACGGCGTACGGCCCGGTGCCGAACCTGCAGGACACGCGCAACGAGGGATTCGCGAAGGTCACGATGACGCCAACGCGCAACACGCTGTTCAACGTCAGCTACCGCGACTCGCACGAGCTCGAAAAAGCGTCGGGCGGCTTCAGCGCCTTCGAGGCGGGCACGGCCGGCAGCGGCGCCGAGGCGTGGCAGCGGATCGGCAACGCCGACGGCTCCTGGATCATCGACAACAACAACTTCGCGACGTTCAAGTACACGCACTTCTCGAACCCGACCCAGGGCGTCCCGGACAACGTCTCGGCAGCCGCGGTCAACACCGCGATTGGCACGCACCTGCCGATCGACAACCTCGCGTCGCTCGGGCTGCTGACGGTGCCGAAGCCGATCGCCGGGAACGCCGCGCAGAACGCGTTCGTGCAGCCGACCATCAACAAGTTCGGCTACCTGGTGTACGGCGTCCCGCAGGGGGGCGGCATTGTGGGCTTCGCGTCGCTGCTGACGGACCAGGACAATTTCGGCCGGAACGCGGGGCAATTCGCCTACAACACGACGTTCGCGACCGGCGGCGCGCGGCACAGCCTGCACGGCGGGTATCAGCAGTACGTGGACTCAGAGGACCTGAAGCGCACGTCGAACGGATGGGGATCGATCAGCGTGCCGGCGGGTACCATCAAGTCCCCCATCGCCGGCCTTCCGATCTTCTACCAGGCGACCTATCAGGCTCAGGGCACGGGGCTCGTGCCGACGATCCACTCGGAGTATCACTCGCGCAGCTTCGAGGTGAACGACGCCATCACGTGGCACAACTGGACGATCAACGCCGGCTTGATCGCCAGCCACGACACGCTGTTCGGGCAGGGCCTTACGGCCGACGCCACAGCGCCGTCCGGTTTCGTCAAGTCGACCGCGACGACCTCGGACGGGCGGCAGTACCAGGAGTACGAGATCCCGTTCAGCAAGATGATCCAGCCGCGCCTGAGCGCGACCTGGGCGTACAACGGCAAGGACACGATGTTCGTCAGCTACGCGCGCTACAACCCGGCGGCCAGCTCGCTGCCGCGCGCCGCGTCCTGGGACCGCAACCTCGAGGTCTCGCAAAACGCGGACTTCGACGCCAACGGGAACCTGTTCGAGGTGGAGAACGTCGCCGCCTCGACCGGCAAGCTGTTCGTGCCGGACATGACGCCGCAGCGGTTCGACGAGTGGGTCCTCGGAACGGCGAAACAGTTCAACGTCGCCTGGTCGGGCCGCGCGTACTTCCAATACCGGAAGGGCACGCACTACTGGGAAGACACGCCGAACATGTCGCGCATCCTCTACAACGAAGGGTTCACGACCGTTCCCGGAACGAACGCCCCGATCCCGCAGCAGCCGTATATTGCGAATCTGGCGGCCGACCTCGCGACGCTCGGCGGCAGCGGCAATTCGTACGTCATCGCCGATTTGGACGGCTCGTTCACCGACTATCGCGCCCTGACGCTCGAGGCGGAATACCGGCAGGGACCGGCGTGGATCCAGGGTTCGTATACCTACAGCCGGTACTACGGGAACTTCGACCAGGACGGCTCCTCCACCGCCGAGAGCAACGACGCGAACATCTTCATCGGTTCGTCGAACATCGGCGACGGCCCGGGGCGCCAGCTCTGGGACAACAAGCTCGGACGCCTGCGCGGCGACCGGCCGAACGCTCTGAAAATCATGGGCTCCTACACGTTCCGGTGGAACGGGTCGTTCGGGGCGTTCGCGATTGCGCAATCCGGGGAGCCGTGGGAGACCCACAGCTATCTGCCGTATGCGGCGCTCACGACAAGCACGAGCAACACGGCGCGCTACTCCGAGCCGGCCGGCTCGCATCGCTCCGACGCGGTCGAACAGATGGACATCAACTACACGCAGCAGATT
>DASQHH010001023.1:0-6976 GCA_035632195.1 Vicinamibacterales bacterium | reverse complement strand
GAGAAGTAGTCGTCCGGCAGGTTGTAGACGAGCGCGTTTTCAAGCTGCCGTGAGATTTCGCCTATCGTTTCGAATCCGCCCGGGTAGCGCAGCGACACGTAGTTCTTGGCGCGCTCGAGCTCGTCCGCCGGCACCGGATCGCGGATGGCGGACAGCTCGTTGAAGAATTCCTTCAGCGCTTCGGCGGTCTTGTCCGTCTGCACGCCGGCGCCCGCGACGAACGGACCGGCGAAGGCGCGCAGGTCGAACTGCGAGCTGGCGCCGTACGCGTACCCGTGCTTCTCGCGCAGGTTCATGTTCAGCCGCGACGTGAACGAGCCGCCAAGCACCGTGTTGGCGACCGTGAGCGGGAAGTAGTCGGGCGTCGAGCGCGCGACGCCGATCCAGCCGATCCGGATCTGCGACTGCGGCGCGCCCGGCTTGTCCACCAGGTACACGGTCCGCGACTCCGGCTCGTCGACTGCGGGAATCGACGGCTTCGGCGCGGCGCCGGCGGGCGCTTTCCACGATCCGAAGTTCTTCTCGAGCATCGGCATCAGCGTCGCGGACGTGACGTCGCCGACCGCGATGATCGTCGCGTCGTCCGGACGGAAGGTCGACGAGTAGAACTCGCGCAGGTCGTCGGACGTGAACGTCTTGATCGTCTCCGCGGTGCCGCCGGACGGCGTGCCGTAGCGGTGGCGCGGTCCGTACAGCACGCGCGGGAACGCCGCCGACGCGATGGCGTTCGCATCGTCGCGTCCCTGGATCAGCGCGGTCAGGCGCTGCTGCCGCAGGCGATCGAGCTCGTCTTTCTGGAACGCCGGACGCAGCGCCACGTCCGCCATCAATGGCAGCGCGTCGGCCAGATGCGCGACCGGCACGTGGAGCCGTACGGTCGACGCGTCGTTGCCCGAGGCCGCGTTCAGTTCGGCTCCGAGGAAGTCGACCGCATCGGCGACGTCGAGCGCCGATTTCCCGGCCGCGCCGTTGGTCAGCATCGCGGACGTCAGGCTCGCCACCCCGAACTTGCCTGGCGGATCGTCGGACGTGCCGCTGAAAACGACGAGGTTCACCTGCGCGACGGGGACCTTGTGGAGCTCGACGATCCACACCGGCAGGCCGTTGGAGAGCTTCTGCTTCTGAATCGCCGGCAGGTGGAGCGCCGGCGGTGGACCGACCTTCGGCGGATGGCTGCGGTCCGGCGCCTGCTGCGCGCACAGTGTGACGCAGCCGAGGATGCCGAGGACGTTCAGCGTCAGGAGCGTGATGCGGAACGGACGCGAGGGCCTCATGGTTACTTCTTCTCCGGTTCGACCGTCAGCTCGACGCGCTTGTCGAGCGGGAGGTACTTCGCGGCCGCGGCCTTGACGTCCGCCGGTTTCAACGCCCGGTATCGCGCGAGGTCGGCGGCGAAGCCGTCGGGGTTGCCGGTCTCGGTGTAGTACGCGTTCATCTGATCGGCGACGCCGCCGAAGCCGCCGGTGCGCTCGAGGCGGTTGTAGAACGACGCCTCGATCTGGTTCAGCGCCCGTTCGAACTCGTGCGCGCTCGGATCCTCGCGCTGCAGCTTCTGCAGCTCCTCGTCGATGACCTTCTGCACTTCGGCGATCGTGTGGCCGGGCCGCGGCGTCACCGACACTTCGAACACCGACGCGAGCGACAGCGATTCCTGGTTCGCCGACACGTTCTGTGCAATCTGCATGTCGTAGACGAGCCGCTTGTACAGCCGCGAGTTCTTGCCGCCGGCGAGCACCTCGCTGACCATGTCGAGCGCGGCATCGCCCGGTTTGAAGTGCGGCGGCGTCACCCACGCGAGGTACAGCCGCGGCAGCTGCACACGGTCCGTTACGGTCTTCGTCTCGACGCCGGTCAGCGTCACCGGCGGCGCGGCCGGCGCCGGCGGCGCCTTCGACTTCTTCACGTCGGCGAACCACTTCTCCACGAGCGCGCGCGTCTTCGCGGGATCGATGTCGCCGGCAATGACGAGGCTCGTGTTGGCCGTCGTGTAGTACGTCTCGAAGAAATTGACGACGTCGTCGTAGCTGGCGGCGTCGAGGTCCTTCATGTAGCCGATGATTGGCCAGTGGTACGGGTGGCCGGGAGGAAAGAGCATCTCGCCGAGCGTCACTTCCGACGCTTCGCCGTACGGCCGGTTCTCGACGCTCTGCCGCCGCTCGTTCTTGACGACTTCACGCTGGGCGTCGACGGTCTTCGGCGACATCGCATCGAGCAGATAGCCCGTGCGGTCGGATTCGAGGTAGACCGCAAGCTCCAGTGCGTTCGACGGCACGTCGATGTAGTAGTTCGTGCGGTCGTATTCGGTCGACGCGTTGTTGTCGCCGCCGACCGATTCGAGCAGGTCGTCGAACTCGCCGTACTTGACGTGGCCCGAGCCCATGAACATCAGATGCTCGAACAGGTGCGCGAATCCGGTGCGGCCGGGTTTCTCGTTCGCCGAGCCGACGTGCCGCCAGACGTTGACCGTCGCCATCGGCACCGTGTGATCTTCGTGGAGAATCACGATGAGACCGTTGGGAAGCGTGAACGTCGTGTACTTGATGTCGAGCTTCGGCGCCGCGGTCTGCGAGAACGCGGGCGCGCCGATGGCGAGCGCCGCAGCCACGACGAATGCTGAGACTTTCATATCGTGAGATTATAACGACGCATGGCTGATGAGCGCCCGCTTGTCGGTGTGATCATGGGCTCCAAATCGGACTGGGACACGATGGTCGAGGCCGATCGCGTGCTGACCGATTTCGGGATTCCCCACGAATGCCAGGTCGTTTCCGCGCACCGCACGCCGAGCTGGATGGCTGAGTACGCGTCGAGCGCGGCCGGGCGCGGCATCCAGGTCATCGTCGCAGGCGCCGGCGGCGCCGCGCACCTGCCCGGCATGGTCGCGTCGCATACGGTGCTGCCCGTGATCGGCGTGCCGGTCAAGAGCGCCGCGCTCAATGGTCTCGATTCGCTGCTCTCGATCGTGCAGATGCCGAAGGGCGTGCCGGTTGCGACCGTGGCCATCGGCGCATCGGGCGCCGCCAACGCCGGACTGCTGGCCGTCGCGATCCTCGCGACGTCGCGGCCCGAGCTGCGCACGAAGCTCCAGAAATACCGCGATGCGATCGCGGCCGAGGTTCGCGACCAGAAGCTGTGAGCGGCGCGATCCTTCCCGGAGCGGCGATCGGAGTCCTCGGCGGCGGGCAGCTCGGGCGAATGTTCGCGATGGCGGCGCGCCGGCTCGGCTATCGCGTCCACACGCTCGCGCCGGAGCACGACACGCCGACGGGGCAGATTTCCGACGTCGAGATCGTGGCGTCGTACGACGACCTCGACGCCGTACGGAAGTTTGCCGAGGGCGTCCGCGTCGTGACGTTCGAGTTCGAGAACGTGCCGGCGCAGGCAGCCTTGACGGCGGCGGCGCGCACGCTGGTGCGGCCCAGTGGCGCCGCGCTGGCCGTCGCGCAGCACCGCATCCGCGAAAAGACGTTTCTCGTGGATCACGGCCTGCCTGTCGCGCCCTTCGCCGCGATTCAGATCGCTGCCGACGTCGCGCCGGCGGTTGCGCGAGTCGGCTGCCCGGCGGTTCTCAAGACGGTCACGTTCGGATACGACGGCAAGGGCCAGATCGCCATCACCCGGCCCGAAGACGCGGCAGCTGCGTGGGAGACGCTCGGCCGCCGCGAGTCGATCCTCGAGTCCTTCGTCGACCTCGATTGCGAAATCTCCGTCATCGGCGCGCGAGGCGTGAACGGGGACTGGTCGCATATCGGTCCGGTTCAGAACGCGCACTCCCGGCACATCCTCGACGTCTCCGTCGCCCCTGCGGCCGTACCCGGCTCGACCGCGGCGCAGGCCGTCGAGGCGACACACTGCGTGATGGACGCCCTCGAATACATCGGCGTTCTCTGCATCGAGTTCTTCGTCGCGCGCGACGGCCGGCTGCTCGTGAACGAAATCGCGCCGCGCCCGCACAACTCGGGGCACCTGACGATAGAGGCCTGCCGCACGAGTCAGTTCGAGCAGCAAGTGCGGGCGATTTGCGGGCTGCCCCTCGGGTCCGTCAACCTGGTGCAGCCCGCGGCGATGGCGAACCTCCTCGGCGACCTCTGGGAGCGCGGCGAACCGCGATGGGCAGCGGCGTTGTCCTTTCCCGCCGTCAAGCTTCATCTGTACGGAAAGATGACGGCGCGTCCGGGCAGGAAGATGGGACACCTCACCGCGCTCGCAGGAACTGCGGGCGAAGCGCGCGATTTGGTGATGCGGGCACGGGAGTCACTGACGGCGTAGGACTTGCTTTGACTGATGCATGACGCGCTGGCTCAGCTGCAGCCCAGTGATTGTTGCCATGCTCGTCGCCGTCCCAGCCTCTCCCCGGGCCGAGGCCCCCTCCATCCTTCAGCGCTTCTTCGCGATCGACGATCCCAATCCGGTGTCCTATCGCGCCCTGCGTCATCTCGACGCGCAGAACGGACATTTCGATTCGAGCGCCTGGATGGATGTGTGGACCGAAGCCGATGCGCGCGGATTCCGCTACACGATCGTCGGCGAAGACGGCTCCGATTACATTCGCGATCATGTGTTCCGCGAGACGCTGAAGAGCGAGAGCGGGATGTGGGCGTCCGGCGCGCCGGATCGAGCCGGCTTCACGCGGCAGAATTACGAATTCGAGGTGCGAGATTCGCGCGCTGACGGCCTCGCGCGCCTCGCTGTCAAACCGCGGCGCAAGGATGTGCTGCTGGTGGACGGATCGATTTTTCTGGATCCGCACGACGGCGACCTGGTCCTGCTCGAGGGCCGGCTGTCCAAGTCGCCGTCGTTCTGGGCCCGCCGCGTCGACATCGTGCGCGAGTACCGGCGATTTGCGGGCGTGCGGATGCCGATCCGGTTGGAATCGGTCGCGACCGTCCTGATTGCCGGCAAATCGACCTTTCGCATGACTTACGAATACGAAAGCGTGAACGGCCGGCGCGTCGGCGAGCCGCAGCTGCGCGCCAGCGCGCGGCCGGGCCCGGGCCCCAGATAGCCCCTTCTCTTCGAACGCCTTTCGGGCCAAGATACCCGCGTGGGCTGCCGGATCCTCGCAATCATGCTGGCCGCGCTCGGCGCCGTCTCGAAGGGCAGTGCCCTCGAGGCGCGCCAAGCTGCGCAGTCGATGTCGGCCGTGCAGCGCTTCCTGGCGCGCGGCGAGAGTCCGACCGTCGCGTATCGCGCGCTACGACATCTCGAGGCCCACAATCCGCATTTCGGCGCGAACGCCTGGCTGGACGCCTGGACCGAGTTCGACGAGACGCACGGATTCCACTATCAGGTCGTCGGCGAAGGCGGGAACGCGTACATCCGGACCCACGTGCTGCGCGCGGCGCTCGACGGCGAGCAGAAGATGTGGGCGTCGCGCGAGCCGCAGCGCGCGTCGCTGACAACCGAGAACTATCAGTTCCAGGACGGCGGCCGCGTCGAGGGCCTCACCGCCGTCGGCATCAAGCCGAAGCGCAAGGACGTGCTGCTCGTCGAAGGCTCGATCTTTCTCGAGCCCGATGACGGCGAGCTGGCGCGCATCGAAGGAAAGCTGTCGAAGGCGCCGTCCATCTGGACGCGGCGCGTCGATATCGTCCGCCGGTACGATCGCCTCGCCGGCGTCCGCGTCCCCGTCTCGATCGAGTCGACCGCGCACGTGCTCATCGCCGGCAAGTCGACGTTCAAGATGACGTACGAGTACGAGACCATCAACGGTCAGCACGTCGGCGCCCCGCAGCAGCCCCACTCGCCATCCACGACGACGACGACAGCCCATTAAGCAGGAAGTAGAAAAAGCCGCACGTCGTGAGACCCAGGGAAGGAGGAACTGGCTCACGAGCGCGCGGCCGTGGGGTGCCTCCCCGGTCTACCCGGCTTTCGTCGCCGGCTCTACCGGGGCAGTCGGAGCCCCAGGGGTGGGCGCTGACGCCGCCCCCTGGTCCGCCGTGTTCGCCGTCGACGGCCCGATTCGCTTCGCGATTCGGAGCTGCTTGATGGCGTCCGGCGGCGCCGACGGCGTGGTGCGCAGGATCGTGTGTGCGATCCTGATCGCGTCATCGCCTTCGGCGAGCGCTTCGCGGATGGCGTCGAGCGTCACCGTGTAATCACGGCGCGCCTTCGCCAGCGCGAGCCTGGCCGCCGCGAACGCCGCGACCTGCGTCGGCAGATCGGTGAGGACGTTCGCCGGCAGTCCCTGGTCGATGAACGCCTGCGCATTGGGCGTCACCTTGTCCAGGGCTTCCCGCGCCACGGACAGCAGGTCTTCGTCGCTGTTCGTGAGCGGCAAGTGCAGAACCGTCGCGGCGCTCGGATCGAGCGTCACGAACGGTGCGATGTTCACGAGGGCGGTCAGACCCCCGCGAACCGTTGCGCGGCCGGTCCTGCAGTCCTTCGCGGCTGCAGTCCGATCGTCGCGGTAGCCCTCCAGATCCATGTTCAGACGTTGCACGTCCGTCACGGCGCCGGAGAGCTTCGCGGCGGTCTTCTGGCCACCGGATGTGGCATCGAAGACCGCCGCTTGTCCGACGCAGACGTCGTTTGCACGCGCCTGCGCCTGGTGTCGGAGTTTG
The DNA here is from genome assembly GCA_035632195.1 of Vicinamibacterales bacterium. Classification (GTDB taxonomy): domain Bacteria; phylum Acidobacteriota; class Vicinamibacteria; order Vicinamibacterales; family CAVVIG01; genus DASQHH01. The sequence continues at coordinate 410 of DASQHH010001023.1, read as the reverse complement.
AATCGTATTCTCATACTCACTCTTCCTTCTCCTTCCTGAGCCCTTAGACACCGCATCTCGGAAAACGGCTAACGCTCCTCCTTATTACTCGTGAAGGCGCCGGAAGGATAACAACGCGCACCGGTGAGATGCGCACCCGCACCGCTCACATGGGCGCCAGTGCAGGAGACATGAGCACTCTGAGCGACGATTTGAATACATGCGCCGGACACATGCGGACTCTGACCAACAGGTTGAGCACGTTTGCACGTGAGACGCGCACGCGCGCAGCTGACATGCGCACTCTCGCCGACGTCATGAGCACCGTGATGCGCGTCATGAGCACCGTGACTGGCGACCTGAGCACACGCACCGGGTGATACAGACCCGAACGAACGGATACGTGGATTGACGGACGGATCGTCGGATCG
>DASQHH010001022.1:0-6885 GCA_035632195.1 Vicinamibacterales bacterium | reverse complement strand
TCATCGCCTGGCCGGCAATCCGGCGGTGCCACCGGAGCACACTGAATGAGCGCCCTACGTCCCGTGCACTATCAGATGCTCTCGAGAAATCTTCTTCACCGACGTAGTCCCCATCTGCCTCATCGTCATCTCGATTTCCTTTCGCAGGATCGCCAGCACCGTTTCGACTCCCTCCTGCCCGAACGACGCGAGTCCCCAGATGTACGGCTGGCCGATCCCCGTCGCCGTCGCACCGAGCGCGAGGCCCTTGAAGATGTCGGTGCCGCGACGAATGCCGCCGTCGAGAAACACCGGCGCCCGGCCGCGCACCCCGGCGACGACCTCAGGCAGCGTCAACACCGTCGCGCGCGTGCTGTTCTCGGCGCGGCCGCCGTGGTTCGACACGAAGATCCCGTTGATGCCCTGATGCATCGCCAGCTCGGCGTCCTCGCGCGTGACGATGCCCTTGATGAACACCTTCATCGACGTCGAGTCCTGAAGCCGCTTCACCCAGTCCCAGGTCGGCGTTCCCACCTCGGGACTCGGCGTGTCCGGCTTGAGATCGGCGATCGCGGGCTTGCGGCGGTTGTCGCGCAGCTCGTTCACGCGACCCGTCGCGCCGGGCATCGGCGCGCCACCCAAGTGGCAGTTCGTGCATGTACGAGTATCGGTCGCGCGCGAGCGCACCATCGTCTCGCGGTTGCTGCCGCCGATGAGATCGACAGTGAACACGACGACCGGCGCGCCCGCGTGCTCGGCGCGCTTTACCATCTGCTTCGTCTGATTCCAGTCTTCGTGATGGTAGAGCTGGAACCACACCGGCGCGCCGCGCGCGGCGATGCAGTCCTCGATGCTCGTCGTTGCGACCGTGGACAGCACTTGCAGGTGATTCTTCGCCTTCGCCGCGCGAGCGACTGCGACCTCGCCTTCCGGGTGAAAGGCCTTTTGACTGCCGACGGGATTGATCACGATCGGGGTTGGCCACCTCACACCGAGGATCTCGACCGACGGATCGATCTTGCTGACGTCGACGAGGCGGCGCGCCCGGAGATCCCAGTGCGCGTAGCCCTCGCGGTTGGCGCGGATCGTCGCGTCGTCGTCGGTTCCGGTGGCGAGGTAGCCCCAATGCGCCGGCGGCAGCTTCTTCGTCGCGACCGGCTCGAAATCGAACACGTCGAGCGCGTCGGCGGCTGCCGCGATGAGCTCGGGCTCCTGCGTCGCCTGTTGGAGGATAGCCAAGCCTTTCGCCTGGTCGCGCGGGCCGCCGCTGAACAACTTGGCGAGGCGACTGATGTCGACCCCCGCAACGGCGACGAGTGGGCTGGCCGCGGCAAACTGCAGGAATCGGCGTCGCGAAACGTGGTCGTCTGAGCGAGACGGCATGTCGGGCCTTGAGGGGAGATTGGAGTCGAGGCAGTGTGGGGCGAAAGGCCGCGCTCGGCAAGGAGTCGCTCGCGCGCACGAAACCTGAATGAGACATGGGCTCGACACGGACGATTGGCCCGCGGAGCTTTCTTGCCGAGCACGCCAGTCAGCACGACCACCCTCGAGACACACCTGAAATGCAACTCGCGATGATCGGTTTGGGCCGCATGGGCGGCAACATGGTCGAACGGCTCATGCGGCACGGACACAAGCTCGTCGTCTACGACCGAAGCGCGGACGCTGTCGCCAAGTACAAGACCATGGGCGCGACGCCGGCGAACGATCTCGCGGCGGTCGTCGGTGCGCTGTCGTCGCCGCGCGTCATCTGGATCATGGTGCCGGCCGGCGACCCGGTCGACCAGACCATCGCGGCGCTTCGCCCGCTTCTGTCGGCGGGCGACGTCATCATCGATGGCGGCAATTCGAACTTCCACGACTCGATGCGGCGCGGCGCCGATCTGGCGAAGTCGAAGATCGAATTCATCGACTCGGGCACGAGCGGCGGCATCTGGGGGCTCGAAAACGGCTACTGCCTGATGGTCGGCGGCAGCGACGCGGCGGTGAAGGTGTGTGAGCCGATTTTCAAGGCGCTCGCACCGGAAGACGGGTACGCGCACGTCGGCCCCGTCGGCGCCGGCCACTACGTGAAGATGGTCCACAACGGCGTCGAGTACGGTCTGCTGCAAGCCTACGCGGAGGGTTACGAGATCCTCCACGCGTCCAAGCAGTTCCCACAGCTCGACCTCGAGCAGGTCGCGAACGTGTGGCAGCACGGCAGCGTGGTGCGGTCGTGGCTCAACGAGCTCGCAGCGTCCGCTTTCGCGCGCGACGCCTCTCTGTCGACCCTCAAGGGCTGGGTCGCGGATTCGGGCGAGGGGCGCTGGACGGTGCAGGAAGCGATCGACATCGACGTGCCGGCACCGGTGATCACCCTCTCGCTGCTGACTCGCCTGCGCTCGCGCCAGCCGGATTCGTTCGGCGCCAAGGTCATCGCCGCGCTCCGCAATGAATTCGGCGGCCACGCCGTGGAGCACGCATGACGACCAGCGCTCCACCGGTCATCGCCGCCAAGCCGGCCGCCCACGTCCAGCCGCAGGGCGAGCGCTCGCGCGCCGACCCGTGCACGATGGTCATCCTCGGCGCGCTCGGCGATTTGAGCCGGCGCAAGCTGTTGCCGGCGATTTATCAATTGTTGAACGAGCATCTCGTCAACGAACAGTTTCAGGTGCTGGGCGTGGGCCGCGACCCCAAGCAGACCGACGACACGTTCCGTGAGCAAATGGGCAAGGCGCTCGCCGAATCCGACGATGTCGGAAAGTTCGACGAAGCGGTGTGGCAGGAGGTGTGCAAGCGGCTGCACTTCGTCTCGGCCGATTTCACGTCGCCCGGAGACTATGAAGCCATCGGGAAGCGCATCGCCGAGCTCGAACAAGGCCGCGCTCCGGGCGAGTGCAACCGACTCTTCTACCTCGCCGTGCCACCGAGCGTGTTCGAGCCGATCGTGCGCAATCTGTCGACGAGCGGACTCGCGCCGCGCACCCGTACCCCAGAGGACCGGCCGTGGACGCGCATCGTCGTCGAAAAGCCGTTCGGCCGCAACCTCGACAACGCGCTCACGCTCAACAATCTCGTTCTCGGACTGTTCGCCGAACACCAGACCTATCGCATCGATCACTACCTCGGCAAGGAGACAGTGCAGAACGTCCTCGTGCTGCGCTTCGCCAACTCGATCTTCGAGCCGATCTGGAATCGACAGTGGATCGACCACGTGCAGATCACCGCGGCCGAGACGGTCGGTGTCGAGGAACGCGGGCAGTACTATGAGGAAGCCGGCGTCGTGCGCGACATGTTCCAGAACCATCTGCTGCAGCTCCTTTCGCTCACCGCGATGGAACCGCCCGCGCAGATGACGGCCAACGCGGTACGCGACGAGAAGGTGAAGGTGCTGAGGTCGATCCGCATGCTGTCGCCCGAGACGATTTCCGACAACGCCGTCCGTGCCCAGTACACGGCGGGCGCGACCGGCAACAAATCGGTGCCGGGATATCGTCAGGAGAACAACGTTTCCCCGACGTCGCTCGTGCCGACCTTCGCTGCCGTGCGCCTCTACGTCGACAACTGGCGGTGGAATGGCGTGCCCTTCTACGTGCGCTCCGGCAAGCGAATGGCGCGCCGCGTGTCGGAGATCGCGGTGCAGTTCCGCACGCCGCCGCACCTCATGTTCGGCGAAACGAACCAACTGATGCGCTCGAACACGCTGGTGATGCGCGTACAGCCGAACGAGGGTGTCTCGCTCGACTTCGAAGTGAAGGTCCCGGGAGCAGCCGTCGCGCTGACGTCGGCGATCGAGATCGCGCCGGTCGACATGGAGTTCAATTACGCCGAGGCGTTCGGCGAGGTCACCGCCCCAGCGTACGAAACGCTGCTTCTCGACGTGATGATCGGCGAAGCGACGCTGTTCACGCGCAGTGACGAGGTCGAGGCGGCGTGGCGCGTGGTCGATCCGTTGATTCAATACTGGGAATCCCACCCGCCGCGCCGCATGCCGACGTATGCCGCCGGCAGCTGGGGCCCGCGAGAAGCGGATGAGCTCATCGAACAGGATGGTGCCGCGTGGCGCGAGCCGACGAGCTAATCAGTCGCGAACGGCCGAACCGCAACTAGAACTACTCAACGCAGAGGACGCAGAAGCGCAGAGGGCGCAAGGGGCTTTTCGTTGAGCGGCTCGAGTTTCACGCGCCACGAGCCGGATGTTTTTTGTGAGCGCCGCTCTGGACGCTGGAGTTGGCATCCCGAGCGGCTGTAACCAAGAGAATCCGCTCGTTGCGCAACGGACTTTGGCGGTGTGCACTCCCCTGCGTTCCTCTGCGGCTCTGCGTCCTTGTATCTACCGAAAATGCCAGTGCGACGTCAGAATCGTGGACGAGGCGGGACCTCGATTGCGTCCGGAGCCGTGAGCTCGTCGCAGAGCAAGAGGCCCGCTCGTTCACGCCTGGCGCCTAAGCTCGAACAACTGCCGGAGGCGCTCCCGCGACCTCGCATACAAGACCGAGCTCGTGCCCAGGCCTTGCGGAGATGGACGATGCCGGGTTTTTGGGGAATCGATGTGGCGCAAGCGGAGTTGGTGATCGCGGAAGCCGGCACCAGCACGAGCACGACGCAGCCGAATACCGCGGCCGGGTGTCACGCGCTGGCGCAGCGGTTTCTGACGCAGCCGGTGCAGCTCATCGTGCTCGAAGCGACCGGTGGGTATGAGCGCAACGTGGTCGCCGCGTTGGGGACGGTCGGCTTGCCGGTGGTCGTGATCAATCCGCGTCAGGTGCGGGATTTCGCGAAGGCGACCGGCCGCTTGGCGAAGACCGACGCACTCGATGCGCACGTGCTCGCGGAGTTTGGCGCGAAGGTCCAGCCCGAGCTCCGGCCGCTGCCGACGACGGAGCAAGAGGAGTTGCGCGCCCTCCTCGCGCGCGCCGACCAAGTGCAACAGATGCTCGTGGCGGAGAAGGCGCGGCTGCTCCAGGCCTTGGGGCGGCGCGATCGACAGCCGCTGCGGAAGAAGATCAAGCGGCACATCGCGTTTCTCGAGCGCGAGCTGCACGAGCTGGACACCGATCTCGACGATCACCTCCGCCAGAGTCCCCTGTGGCGTGAGCAGGACGATCTGCTCCAGTCCGTGCCCGGCATCGGCAGCAAGACAGCGCGGGCGATGCTGGCCTTCTTGCCGGAGCTCGGCACGGTCTCGGCCGCGGAAGTCGGCAAACTGGCGGGCCTGGCTCCCGTCAATCGGGACAGCGGCACGATGCGCGGGCCGCGGCGCATTGGGGGCGGCCGCGCCCGCATTCGCGCCGCCCTGTACATGGCGACGCTGGCCGCGCTGCGCTGCAACCCCGTTCTCCAAACGCTCTATCGCCGGCTCCTCACCGCTGGGAAACCGAAGATGGTCGCCGTGGTCGCCTGCATGCGGAAGCTCCTGATCATCGTCAACGCGATGCTGAAAACGAAAACGCGGTGGCAGCCGACCATGGCCGCCACCGCTTGACTTCCAACACAACTGCTCTGCGTTGGGTAGTAGTCGTTGACCTTGCTGTGGCCTACAGCCCGGCGTGGACTCCTCAGCTCTTCCCCTCGAAGTCGATATACCCTTTGTACGGATCCGCCGCGACGAGCTTGACGCGCACCTTGTCCCCGACGTCGAAGTCGTCCGTGTTTCGCACGACCATGCCCTCAGCGGGCGGATGGAGAGTCCGAACGAAGGTCCCCTTGGGATTTCGCCCCGTGACGATCGCGTCGAACGTCTCGCCGATGCGGTCGTGGAGGATCAGCGCGGCGATCGTCTTTCGGACCGTACGTTCGACCTTGTTTTCCGCGTCTTCGCGCTCGGTACATCGCGCGGCGACGTCGGCGAGCTCGTCGTTCGAGTACGGCGCGGGTGTGTTGGCGAGCGCGGCTTTGACCAGCCGCTGAGTTACGAGGTCAGCGTAGCGGCGGTTCGGCGCCGTCGCGTGAGTGTAATCGTGCGTCGCGAGCCCGAAATGCCCGCCCGGGTCCTTCCCCGGAAGATCGAGCGCGTAGATGCCCGGGCCCATCAACTTCACGATCGAAACTGACAGATCCGGGAATACGTCCGGGTCGGCTTTCAGCCGCGCGACGAGGAACTTGGACAACGCGAGTGGATCGGGCTCGTTCGGGAGCGTGGTTCCGTAGCGCTTCGCCAGCTCCACGATGCGGGCCCAACGCTCCGGCTCGCGCACGACGCGGCGGATCCCCGACCGTCCGCGCGCCTCGAGGAACTTCGCGATGGCAACGTTGCTCGCGATCATGAAGTCCTCGATCAGGTTGCGGGCGTCGTTCTTATGAATCAGCTGAAGATCGACGACCTTGCCGTTCTTGGCGATCGGCGTGGCCTCGATCGTTTCGAACTCGAGCGCACCGTTGCGCAGCCGCTCCGCCTTGAGCCGTTTCGACGCCTCGTGCTGGAGCTTGAGCTGCTCGATGAGCGTCTTGTTGCCGGCGACTTTCTGCGGCAAATCGCCGCCGTCGAGCCATTGGCCGACCGGCTCGTAAGCCAACTGGGCCCCGTTTCGAACCAGCGCGCGATAGACGTCGTACGACACGACGTCGCCGGCCGCGTTGACGACCGTCTCGATCGCGATCGCGAGCCGGTCTTGATTCTCGTTCAGCGAAGTGAGGTCGGTCGACAGCTTGATCGGCAGCATCGGAAACATGTCGACGCCGGTGTAGACCGATGTGCAGTTGGCGTAGGCGTGTCCGTCGATCGGCGAACCCTTCGGTACGAGCGCGTCGACGTCGGCGATGGCGACGATCAACTTGATCGTGCCGTCCGGCATCGCTTCGGCGACCTCGATCTGGTCGAGGTCCTTCGATTCAGTGTTGTCGATCGACGACCACGGCTTGTCGCGCAGATCGCGCACGCCGGCCGGCGCGGCGGCCGGCTTGGTCAATGTGTCCAGCTGACTCTTG
>DASQHH010001021.1:0-3549 GCA_035632195.1 Vicinamibacterales bacterium | reverse complement strand
ACCCGAACCCGAACCCAAGAACCCTTGAACCGGTAACCGTTAACCTTGAACCTTGAACCTTGAACCCTGATCCCTGCCCGTCAGGCCAGCGGTAGCTCGCTCCCCACTCTCGTGCGCTCGTCGTGCAGCCGCACGATGGGTGCGATGGCCGGATCGATGACGCTCGACCCGATGCTCTCGACGAAGCTGCACGTCGCTCGCGATTCGGCCGCGCGCTCGTACTCCTTCACCCATCGGTCGAAACCCGGCTGCGCGCCAGGTTCGACGGGAAACTGCGCCGGCGGTACCGAATGAGCCATCCGCATCCGCCACGGCTTCGGCGTCAGCCGCGCGCGGAAGCTGTCCTGGATTCTGCAGAGTTGAATGAACGCCGGATCGGCGCCAACCGAGCGCATCAGGCTCTCGGACTCGCTCGACGCGGGCGTGAACGGGCGATCGGTCGCCAGCAGACGGAACCCGCCGGCGGTGCGGTACACGCGAAACGAGCCGCCGGCCATGCGCAGCGTGCTGCGGATGCCGGTCAACGGATCCTCCGCGGGCGGCTCTTCGCCTTTCTTTCCGAACAGGCGTCCGAGCAGGCCCCCGACGCCGCGCGCAGCAGGCTCGGGGGCGTCGACGTCGACGAACATCGCGCGCGACGTGTTCAGCACGACGGCGCCGTAGCTGTTGCGCGTGAGCAGCGCGTCGACGCTGCCGTCGGCCGCCGTCACCTGCTCGAGAATCTGCTCGCGCACCGGACGGTCGCCGTAGGCATAGCCGCGCGGCAGCTCCAGCCCCTGGCTGACGCGCTGCTCGAGCGACGCAAACCGATCGCGCGCCTTGCTTTCGGCGTCGCCGGCGCTCGATTCCGACCAGCCCCATGCGAACAGCTGCAGCGGGCGGCCGTCGGGCGTCTGGACTTCGCCGTCGTGCCGCATCCAGTACTTCGGAATCTTCATCGACCGCGATTCTACTCGCGTCAGGCGGCCCTGAAGGAGTGCCCTGCACCGCCCGGGGGGCGGCGCTACAGCTATGATGCGAGTAGATGGACCTTGAAGTCCGACACCTGCGTCTCGTCGCCGCGATCGCGGAGACCGGCAGCGTCACGCGCGCGGGCGAGCGGCTGCATCTGACGCAGTCGGCGCTGAGCCATCAGTTGAAGGACATCGAAGACCGGCTCGGCGCGCGGCTGTTCCATCGCGTCGGCAAGAAAATGGTCGCGACGCCGGCGGGCCAGGCCGTCCTGCGGTCCGCGCGCAGCGTGCTCGACGTGTTGAAGCGGACGGAGGACGAGGTCCGCCATTCGTCGGGCAACGGCGGCGGCATCCTGCGGATCGCGACCGAGTGCTACACCTGCTATCACTGGCTGCCGGCGCTGCTGAAGGCATATCGCGTCGCGCACCCCGGCGTCGTCGTGCAGGTCGAGGTCGCGCACACGCACGCGCCGTTCGACGCGCTGCTGAACGGCAAGCTCGACGTCGCCATCATGGGCGATCGCGTCCGCGATCGGCGCGTCGTCTCGAAGCGCCTGTTCGACGACGACATGCTGGTGATCGTGCCGCCGGACCATCGGCTCGCGGATCGGCCGTTCGTGCGGCTGCAGGACTTCGCCGACGAAACGCTGTTCGTCTATCCGCCGAGAGACGAAAGCACAGTCGCCAATTACATCCTCAGCCGCGCCGGCGTCGCGCCCGCGGCGATTCAGGAGGTCGCGCTGACCGAGGCGATCATCGAGCTGGTGAAGGCGGGACTCGGGATCGCGGTGCTCGCCGAATGGGCGGTCGCGCCGTACGCGCGCGCGGGCGCGCTGCGCGCGGTTCCGTTGACCGCGCGCGGCTACCGGCGTCACTGGTCCGCCGTCGTCCTGCGCGAGATGGCGGACGCGCCGCACGTCCGCGATTTCATCGCCGCGCTCGCCGCGCAGCCGCCGACCAGCGAGAACGCCGCGCGGCGGCCCGGCATGCTGCGATTCGACCCGGTTACGCGCAACCGCACGCGCCTGCCGGTGCCTCCGTCTTCTGCCCACTGACGGGATAGCCGTCGTACCGCCAGCAATCGAGGCCTCCGATCAGCTCCTTGACCCGGAACCCGAGCTGCAACATGTTCAGCGCGCCTTTGGTCGAGCCGTTGCAACGGATCCCATCGCAGTAGGTAACGATCAACGCTCCCTTATCGAGATGGGCCGTTGTCGCATAGCACATCGTTCGATGCGGGATGTTCACCGCGCCGGGAATATGGCTCTCCCGGTAGGCTTCCGGCGATCGCGTGTCGACCAGAAGAATCGCGTCTCCTCGCCCGAGCGCCTCGTTCAGGTCCCAGGGATCGATCTCGTACTCGAGCTTCGCTCTGTAGTGTCGAACCTGATCGTCCATCGTTGTCCCTCTCAAGGCTGGCGGAGAATCACGAGCGGATCGAGCCGCAGCACACGGGCTGCGGGAATCGCTGCGGCAGCCGCAGCGCTGATCGCGAGCAGCGCGACCGCCGCGGCCGCGACCGTCAGGTCGAACCGCTCCGCTTCCGGCAGCAGCGACGAGAGCAGGCGCCCTGCCGCCGCGGCGAGCGTCAGACCTGCCGCCGCGCCGATCGACACCACCCGCAGCTGATCGACGACGACGCGTCGCCAGAGCTCCGCGCTGCGGCAGCCGAGCGTCAGCCTCATGCCGAACTCGGGCATCCGCTCCGCGATGCCCCGGGCGGTAACGCCGGCGATGCCGATGGCGCCGAGCAGCAGCCCGACTGCCGCGAGGCCCAGCATCAGCGTCGTCCGGAATTTCTGCGGCGCCATCGAGTCGCCGAGGAACGCGTCCATCGACTGGATGCGATCCAGCGCGAGCAGCGGATCGATGCTCTCGACGGCGCTCCGCAGCGCGGGCGCAACGGTCTCGGGCTTTCCCGCGGTCCGCAGCACGAGGCCCATCGGAAACGCGACGTTCGCCGTCTGCGTCCACGCCAGGTAGAGCGTGGGCTCCTGCGCCTGCTGCAGGTCGACGTCCGTCACGTCGTCGACGACGCCGACGACGGTCACCATCGCGGTGCCGCGCTTGACGCGCCTGCCGATCGGATCGGCGCCGGGCCAGAACCGGTCCGCGAACGACCGGCTGACCACGGCGACCGGAAGGGTCGTCAGCGAATCGGAGCGGTCGAACACGCGCCCCGCGCGCAGGCGGATGCGCATCGTGCGGAAGTAGTTCGTGCTGACGCGGCGGAACTGGACGGTGTGGCCGGAGCCGTCCGGCGTCGGATCGCCTTCGATCTCGACGAGCGTCACGTACGCAAAGCCGGGCGTGAAGCGGTTCATCGTCGCGCCCGCCTGCGTCACGCCGGGGATGGCGTCGAGGCGATCGAAGATGCGCTCCATCGCCGCAACGCGCTGCGGACCGTTCGCATAGCGCGAGGCCGGCAGCTGCAGCTGCGCCGTCAGGACGTTGGACGGGTCGTAGCCGAGCGTCCGTCCTCCCGTGCGCACGAACGCGCGGACGAGAAGGCCGCCGGCGACGAGCAGCGCGACCGACAGCGCCGTCTGAGCGACGAGGAGCGCGGTCCGCAGCCGCTGACGGGCGCGCGTCCCCG
>DASQHH010001020.1:0-5087 GCA_035632195.1 Vicinamibacterales bacterium | reverse complement strand
TTCGCGCGGATGAAGTCTGAGACGGTGACGATCACGCGGGTCGCCAGCGGCAGTTCCGCGCCGAAGCCCGAGTAGAAATCCGAAAACGCCGGCACCACCTTGAGGACGATGATCGAGACGAGCACGAGCGCGAGCGTCGTCAGGATCGCGGGATAGACGAGCGCGGAGACCGTCTTTCGCTTCACCGTCTGGATAATCTTGGTGTATTCGACGTATCGCCGCAGCACGCCGTCGAGGCTGCCGCTGCGCTCGCCGGCCAGCAGCGACGCGGTATATACGCGCGGGAACAAGTCGCCGTGCGCTCCGAACGCATCCGAGAGCGCCGTCCCGGATCGCACGCGTTCGTGCACGTCGTCGAGGACGGAACGGAACGCCGGCGTCGCCACGCGCCGACGCAGGAGGTCCAGCGACTGGACCAGCGGCATGCCGGCCTTCAGGAGCGTCGCCAGTTCCTGATTGAAGACCAGAAACTCGCGGGTATTGACGCCGCTGCGCTGCGGCAGCCGCAGCGACACGCCGGCGATCGCGCCCCGGGGCTGAAGCGACAGGACATACAGCCCCTTCTCTTCGAGCTCGTGGCGCAGCCGGGCTTCGGTTTCGGCGACGTACACACCTTCGACGATCTCGCCGTTGGGCGACGCGAGTCTGCAGCGGAACTCCACTGTCCTAAATTGTATCAACCTTTGACACGGCCTCTCAGCTTCTTAAGACCGCGGAGACCGGGGAAAGTCTGGACGTGGGCTATCGAGACAGCAGGGCGAGGATGCTGTTCACGTAATCGCGCGTTTCGGCGTACGGCGGGATGCCCCCGAAGCGCCGGACGGTCGCCTCGCCCGCGTTGTACGCGGCGAGCGCCAGCGGCACGTTCTGCGCGAAGCGCTCGAGCAGCGTCTTGAGATGCTTGATGCCGGCTTCGATGTTCGACTCCGGCTCGTACGGATCCGCCACCGCATACTGCTTCGCCGTCTCGGGCATCAACTGCATCAGCCCCATGGCGCCCTTGCGCGAGCGCGCGTGCTGCTGATACGCCGACTCGATCCGAATGAGGGCGCGAACGAGCTTCGCGTCCACGCCCTGCGCCGCGGACACCTTGTCGATGATCTCGCCGTACGGCACTGCGGTGTCGGCGGCGACTGCGACGGGCGCCGGTGAGGGAGGAATGTCTTCAGGGTACGGGACTTCATCGGGCGCGATCCGCGCGATGGTCGACGGCTCGCACACGATTTCACCGCCGCCCCTGAGGACGAGCACGAGCGAGTCCCCGTCCGTGCGGTGAGACTTGATCGACATCGTGCGGCCATTCTGGAAATACACGAGCTCCGCGCGCGCGGGGCCCGCGAACAGCACGAGCACGACGACAACGGCGCTAGCGCGCGTCGAGATACGCATGGAAGACCCGGACGCCCAGCTCGCGCGGGTCCTTATCATTAGACGTCCGAATCAGTGCCGGGACGAAGGTTTTGTCGACGATCAGGTGCAGCTCGGCCATGTCATCCGTGCCAAGCTGTGCAGCCGTGAGCTTCAGCTTCTTCAACTGCCGCTCCTTCGGCTTGAGCGTGAACTGGTCGATCGTCTGGCCGCCGAGCGTGACCTGCACCGTTTGCTCTTCCTCGAAGATGCCTCCGGGAGTGTCGAGGTCGAGATAGAAGACGCAGTCCTTCTTCGGGTTCTTGAACGCGATCGACGCGTCCTTCTTGGTCCACTGCCACTCGCTGCCGGGCGCCTGCTCCGCCGGATGCCAGCCGTCCTTGTAAACGAGGAGGACGTTCTCGGTCTGCGGCTGAATCTGGAAGCGCGTGACTTTGTACGCGCGCTGGCCGACGTTCTCGCCCGCCAGCGGCAGCCGCTTGTGAGTGTTCACCGAGTACAGCCCGAGCTGCAGCGATGCTTCGCCGACGTACGGGTAAATCGGCATCCACTCGGTCCGCGTGTACTCGATCGTCTGGCCGGGCTTCCACTCCTTCGTGGACACCGGCGGCAGGTGATCGAAATCGAAGATCATCTGTTCGTCGGTGTCGACGACGTGCACCATTGCATGGAAGTCTTCGTCGAACTTCGCGCCGGGAGCGACGACCCAGCGATAGGTGACGTCGATCGGACTGCCCAGAGGGACTTTGTCGTGAGCGAGCGTCACGCTCGGCGTGGCGACGGGCGGCGCCGAGTCGTCTTTCCGGCTGCACGCCGGCAGCGACAACGTGGCTGTGGCTAAGGCGGCGATCATCGCCGTCGAGATGCGTGGATTCATGGAAAGGTGTGAGGCGATAGTGTAACATCTTCGCGCCCGGAGCGCGTCCCGCGCTTCGACTCACAGGATGTCTCAGGAAGCACTCGGTCTCGTCGAAACTAAAGGCTTCATCGGATCGGTCGAGGCGGCCGATGCGATGGTGAAGGCCGCCAACGTGACGCTCATCGGCAAAGAGTACATCGGCGCCGGGTACGTGACCGTCATGGTGCGCGGCGACGTCGGCGCGGTCAAAGCCGCGACGGACGCGGGCGCGGCCGCAGCCCGGCGCGTTGGCGAACTGGTCTCCGTGCACGTCATCCCGCGACCCCACGGCGAAGTCGAACGGATTCTGCCCAGGGGCGCGTAAGTGGCGGACGCTCCCGCTTCTCTCCCCTCCGACAAGGACCTCGTTTCTATCGCGGAAGCCCGTTCGCTGGCGCGGCGCGCGAAACAGGCGTGGCTCGAGCTGGCCGAGTTCGATCAGGAGCGCATTGACGCCATCGTTGACGCGATGGCTGCCGCCGCAACCCCGCAAGCTGAACGCTTCGCGCGGCTCGCAGTCGAGGAAACGGGCTACGGTGTCGTCGAAGACAAGATTCAGAAGAACCTCTTCAGCTCCCAGAAGGTCTACACCTTCATCCGACCCATGAGGACGGTCGGCGTCGTCGCCCGGAACGAATATACGCGCGTCGTCGAGATTGCCGAACCGTTCGGGGTCGTTGCCGCGGTCGTTCCGTCGACCAACCCGACGTCGACCGCGATCTACAAGATTCTGATTTCGCTGAAGGCTCGCTGCGCCATCGTCATCAGCCCGCATCCGTCCGCGGTCAGGTGCATAACGGCGGTCGCCGAAGTGATGGAAGACGCCGCCCGCCGCGCCGGCGCACCCCCCGGCGCGATCAGCTGGATGACGACTGTCACGCTGGAGGGGACGCAGGAGCTGATGAAGCACCGCGACGTCGCCGTCATCCTGGCGACCGGCGGCATGGGCCTCGTGCGTGCGGCTTACAGCGCGGGCAAACCGGCGTATGGCGTCGGTCCCGGCAACGCCCCGGCGTTCATCGAACGGACCGCGAACGTGTCTAAGGCGGTTCACGACGTCATTTCGGGCAAGACGTTCGATAACGGCGTGTTGTGCTCGTCGGAGAACTCAGTGGTCGTCGACGAGCCGATCGCCGACGAGGTAAAGCGCGCCTTCCAAGCCCAGGGCGGGTACTTTATGAGCACGGCCGAGATGGAGGCCGTTGCGCGGCAGCTCGTCTCGCCGCAGCGACTGCCCAACCCGGCTTTGGTCGGCAAGTCGGCGGTCGTCATCGCCGAGAAATGTGGCATCAGCGTTCCGGCTGAAACCCGCGTGCTGCTCGCGCCGCTCGAAGGCGTGGGGCGCGACTACCCCCTGTCGATTGAGAAGCTCTGTCCGGTCCTCTCCTATTACGTGGTCAAGGACTGGCGCGAGGGCTGCGAGCGCTGCAAACAGATTCTGCGATATGGCGGCATGGGCCACACCATGTCGATTCACTCGCAGAACGAGCAGGTCATCCTCGAGTTTGGGCTGCACAAGCCGGCGTATCGCATCATCGTCAACAGCGCGACGACGCACGGTTCGGTCGGTCTCTCGACGGGCCTTGATCCGGCCATGACCCTTGGCTGCGGTGGATACGGGGGCAACATCACATCAGACAACATTTCGCCGCGGCACCTGCTGAACATCAAGCGTCTGGCCTACGAGGTCGCCCCGGTCGTCAGCCGCTGGGACAGAGGCGGCACCCAACCTCCGTCCCCCCCCGAGAGCTCTGTCCCCGGCGGCGGGGACAGAGCTCGAGCCGCGCTGCCGCAGGCGCCCGCACGCCCGCCAGTGCCGACCGGCATCAGCGCCGACGCTCTGTCACGCAAGATCGACGACTTCCTGTCATCACGCGGCTATCGCGGCGAGCTCGCCCTGGGGTCAGAGACGTCTCAGAGTCGTGTCAGAGGTGTCCGAGACGGGTCTGAGACGTCTCCGACCGGTGTCAGACCTGGGTCAGACCAGAAGCCGCTGGACTTCGTCTGTGAGGATGACGTGCGCGCGGCGATCCAGGCGGGACGAAAACTGACGGTCTCCGAACGGGCGATCGTGACGCCGGCGGCGCGGGACCTTGGAGAGCAGCACCGCGTCTTCACGGTCGCTCCATGGAACGGGTAAACGGCACTCAACTGCTGAGGCGCTTAGACTTACTGTTGACCATCCCGATGGCGTTTGCTAAACTGACTCGTCCATGAGGTCGGGGGGCTTCCCGCGCTGGATTCCGATTGCGCTGCTCCCCGTCATAGCGGGGTGCGGCTCGAGCCTGAGGGCTCAGGCGCCCGCCCTTCGTCCGTCTACTCCCGACATCGCTCAGCACGCTTCGGCACAGCCCGGCCAGTCCTTACCGTCAGCAACGGCGACTCCGGTCGAGCAGACGCCGCCCCCGGATCCGGTAATTGCGCTGATTGCGGAGTCTGACCAGCACTTCAAGTCCGGCCAGAGTGAGCTCGAACAGGGCCATGTCGAGGCCGCCAAACAGGAATTCAACAAGGCCATCGACGTTCTCCTCGAGTCACCGTACGGCGGACGGACCGAACCGCGGATTCGCGAGCATTTCGACCGGCTCGTCGACCGCATCAGCGCCTACGAAGTACGCGCTCTGGCCGTCGGCGATGGGTTCACCGAGCAGAAATACGAACCGGCATCGATCGACGAACTGCTCGCCCTGACGACGACATTCGGGACGCCAGCCGCCGCGCCGGAGCTGAAGGACACCGTCGAGTTGGACCTCGCAAACCACGACATCCCCACCCCCCTGAACCAGCGCGTCCTGTCCTACATTGAGCTGTTCCAGGGCCG
>DASQHH010001019.1:0-28257 GCA_035632195.1 Vicinamibacterales bacterium | reverse complement strand
TGCTGCCATGACTGTGACCCGGAACGTCGTCGTCGATCTGCTGCCGTTGTACCTCGCCGGAGAGGCCAGCGCCGATACGCGCTCGCTCGTCGAGGCGTTCATGAAAGAAGACCCCGCGTTCGCTGCCGAGATGCGCGAGCGCGTCGACCGAGGCGCCGAAGTCTTCGGCATCGCCGCCGCCCCCCAGACCGCGCCGCCGCCGGACCTGGAGAAGACGACGCTCCAGCGCGTGCGCCGGGTCAACCGGAATCGCAGCTACTGGCTCGGCTTCGCGCTCGCGTACATGCTGGCGCCATTCTCGTTCACGTTCGTCGGGAACGACATCCGCTGGATCATGCTGCGCGACAATCCGAAGCAAGCAGTCCTGTTCTGGATCATGGCGGCTGGATGCTGGTTCGCGTATTACGTGATGGGACGCCGGCTCAGAAACGCGTAGCGATCGGCTCTCAGCTTTCCGCTTTCGGCGAGAACACTCGAGGGTTCTCGCCGAGAGCGGAAAGCCGAGAGCTGAAGGCTTCGAATGACGCTAAATGCCCCGGATGAACGCGAGGATGTCGGGCAGGTCCACACGCTGTGAGTACGTGACGCCGGAGCAATTCGTGTTGCTGACGAAAGAGTTCACCGCGATGACCGTATGCGTGCCGCCGATGAGATCCGGACCGCCGGAGTCACCGAAGCAGACGCCGCCGGTGCCCTTCGACGGGTTCGCCGTCATCTTGATGAACTGGTCGCTCGCCAGGTTATTACTCTGAACGAGCTGGCTCGGCGCGAAGAAGCGCGTGAACAGGAAGACCTGCTCAGGCTTTCCGTGCCCGCGCAGGAAGCCCTGGACGCCGTAACCGACGATGTCGACCGGCGACATCATCGCCAGCGTGTCGACCTGGCCGGCCGACGGCAGTTGCGCGTAACCCGTGGCGATCGGCGCCGGCGAGAGCAGCGAGACCACGGCGACGTCGTGCGAGTCGAATCCCTGGAGCCCGGATCCGCACCCTTCGCACCACTGCGGGTCGGGCGTGAAGACGCCGGGCGTAAAGACCGAGGAGCCGTTGATGGTGCTGCCGTATGAGACGAACACGAGTCCGGCGCTCGGATCGGCGCAGTGCGCGGCGGTCAGGAAGCGCGAATCCGACAGCGCCGAGCCCGAACACACGCTCACGAATCCGGGCATGCTCGGAATGGGTTGAATCACGGTGCCGACGAACGGATGTCCGTTGCCGTCAGGCTGCCCGTTGGTGACGGTCATGACGCGCGACGAAGCCGCCACGAGCACGAGAGCGAGCGCGCCTACGAACGATACGACTTTCAGTTTCATCTGCCCTCCCCGGTTGAACTGCAGCCAGAAAGTCTACATTGATTCCGGGTTTCGTTAGCAGCGGTCCTCGTCCACGACCATTCGTGGCAGCTCAGGCACTCAGCGGACAAGGATTCCGCTGAGCGCACCGTTGTCTTTCAAGACAGCAGCGGACTCGGCGGTGCTCGACGGACTCTTCTCGAGCGGCGCAGGTCCTCGGAGCGTCCTGACCGGACTTCGCCACGCCGACCAAAGACCCTCCCACGACGACGAAAGACCCTGCCGGTCCGACAAATCATCCTGCGGGGTCCGACGGGTGACAATTTCCGACCAACGAAGGACCCCGCCAGTCCGACGATCCATTCTTGCGGACGTCGAACGACAATTGCTGACCGACGAATCACCTCGCCGGTCCGGCGAGAGACAATTTCCAGCGGACGACAAGAAACGTTTTTGCTCTGAAACAGTACGTTCTACCGGACGTAGAGCCGCATCCGCGGGAAGGCGAACGTACCGGCGCCATCGTCGACCACGTTGATCTGGCAGGTGTAGAGGCCCGGCTTGAGCGATGACGCGGGGATGTCGAACTGGAACACCGCAGACTTGCGGTCCGGCGCGAGCTCTGTCGCTTCGACGGCCGGCGTCTCGAACGCGCGCGTGCGGCCGCGGAAGAAGGTGATGCTGGTCATCACCTTAACCGGCTGCGCGGGATCGTAGACCTCGTAATAGAAATACAGATGCTGCCCGGACGAGACGACGTGCGTGACGTTCGGCACGAGCTCGCGTCCGTCGCGCACGAGCGGATTGTCCTTCTCGTTCTTCTTCGTCGACGCCTGGAGCTGCGTACCGAGGACGACTGAGCTGAGCTTGACCGGCGCGGCGGCGCCGGCGACCGCGTTCTTCTTCAAATCCGGGACGAGGATGTCCGTTTCGTACGAGCCGAACGTGCCGTCCTGGTTCTCGCGGACGACGACCTTGACGTGGAACTTGCCGGGCGGCATCTCGAAGCCGGTCTCGTACTGGACCGTCTTCTTCTTCAAATCGTCGGCCGCGTCGACGGACAGGCGAACCGTATCGCGGATGCGGCCGATCGGCCGGCGCTGCTCGTCGCGGACGAGACCAAGCACGTCGAGCGTCGCGCGGGTCTTGTCGCTCTGCTTCGTGATGGGAATCTGGTAACCGGGCACGACGACCGAGAGGGGCACCCAGTACCGGTCGTTCGAGACCCGGAAGTACGCCGACGAGACGTACGCGCTGAGATCCGTCGCGGACAGGTCCGACGTGAGCTGATCCTGCAGCTGCTGCTCGCGGTCGTCCTTCGTCGAGTGCGCGAAATCGCGCGGCGCGTAGTAGCCCGACCGGTATTCGAGCTTCAGATCCGTCCGCTTGAGCTTTACCTTGATCCGCCGGAAGCGCCCGTCGCGCGACGGATTGGTGCTCGAGTAGCCCAGGACGTAGTACGCCGACGTGTCGGCGACGACCTTGTCGAAGACCTGGCCGAAGGTGTTGGAGTCGAAGAAGGCGCGGCCGCCGGTGTCCTCGGCCATCGTGGTCAGCGCGTCCTGCGACCCGGCCTGGCTCTGGAACTGGTTGGTGACCGACGCGCCCGAGAAAACCGACGTCCCGCGGCGGCTGCCCTGCGTCGCGTCGCCGCCTGGCACGTTGGCCTGCAGACCGCGCATATCGGCGGCGTAGAGCGAGACGTTCGCGCGGTTGAGCCGGTCGGTCGTGCGCCGGAGCTCCACCTGATTGTCCTGCCCCTGCTGACTCATGCCGCTGCTGAAATAAATGACGGACTTCTTCTGCTCGATGCCGGTCAGCTCGTCCGCGAGCGACTGCAGCGCCTCGAGGCGGCGATCGGTGTTGAAGATGTTGAACTCGGTGTCGTCGGCGGTGAAGGCGTTGCCGTTGTCGGACGTGTCTTCGACGTCCCCCGTCGTTCCCAGCTCGAACCCGGCGCCGCTGTTGCCGCCGAACGCGTCGATGACCGAGGCGAGCTGGCCGCGATCGGCGGTGAAGTCCTGCGCGACCTCGAGCGAGGTCGAAAACGACGCGACTGCAATCAGATCGGCCGGAGAGATCTTCGTGTCGATGTAGTCGTGCGCCGCCTTGACCGCGCGGGTCACCTCTTCGGGCTGCATCGAGCTGAGATCGAAGAAGAGCACGATCAGCCGGCGTCCATGCATGTCTATTTTTACGCTGGGGGTCCCTGCCCCCCGGTCCTTCGCCTCCGCGCTCTCCGCCGGGCGCGCCGCCGGCTTCGGCGGAAGGACGGGCTGAGGTTCCTCCCTCGGCGTCGCATCGGCGTTCAGCTTGTCGAGCTCCTCGAAGTCGAAGCTCGTGATGGTCTGGGATTTGTCGTCCTCGGTAACGGAGAAGTCGTCGCGCGTCAGGTTCCGGACGACGGCGCCGTTCTTGTCGCGGACGACGACGTTGACGAGCACGAGCTCTGTGCCGGAGCGGAAGATCGGCTGCCCCGGCGATGGCTGCTGTGCGCGCGGGGACGCAGACGCGAGGACGAAGAGGGTCGCCACGAAAACACGAAGACACGAAGTCATTCCCGTCCAAGAGAGCCTTCGCGTCATCTCAGAATCTGAACCTCGTCTGAATCTGAATCTTCCGCATCGGCCTTACGCTCAGCACCTGGCCGAACGTCCGCGAGTTGAGATTCGTATCGACGGTCGCGAACTGCACCGTGTTGAAGACGTTGCTCGCCAGCACCTGGATCGACAGACCGCGCGTCGTCTGGCCGAAGTTGATGTTCCGTGTGAGACCCAGGTTCATGACGGACGTACCAGGGCCAATGATCGTGTTCCGGCCCGCATCGCCGAACGTGCCGCCCGCGGGGACCGAAAATGCCGCGGTATTGAAGAACAGCGCCGTCGTCGGATCGCTGACGGCGATCGGCTCGCCGTTGTAATTGGCGCGCAGCGTGCCGTTGACGCCCTGCGCGACGTTGCCCGCGTTGCCCACGACGCGCGCCGTCAGCGGTGTGCCCGAGGCGAGCGACAGGCTGCCGTTGAACGCCCAGTTGCCGAACAGCTCCGCCGCAGTGCCGCTGTTGAACCACGGCTTCCGCTCGCCGAAAGGCAGCTGGTAGGTGAAATCCGCTGAGAACCGGTGGCGCTGGTCGAAGTTGGACAACGAGCGCTCGGCGGCGAGGTCCTGATCGTTCTGCGCAACCGTTCCGCCGTTGCCCGCGATGGACGAGGCATCGTCGATCGACTTCGAGAGCGTGTACGTGCCGCCAAGCGCGAAGCCGTCGGTCATCCGTTTGCGAAGCCGCACCGTCATCGCACTCATGATCGACGACGCCGACGACGACTCCCAGATGAAGGGCTGCACGTCCGCGATACGCAGGCCCGTCGGCGTCCGGTTCGGCGCGCGCAGCAGGTCGAGATCGGAGCCCTTCGTCCCCGTGTACCCGAGACCGAGCTGAATCGTCCGTGTGATGTCGTGCTGCCAGTCCGCGTTCCAGATCTGCACCCACGGCAGGCGGTAATTGGGATCGACCGCGTAGGTATTCGTCGTCTGGCCGACGGGAAGATTCGCGAGCGCGTTCTGGAAGTTCAGCGGCGGCGCGCCGAGGCCGCTGGTCACAGTCGCCGCCTGCGCGAACGGCGGCTGGCCGGCGAGCTGGGTGGCAATCGACTGATACACGCTCGAGTTGTAATTGATGCTGTACCCGAAGCGCAGAACGTTGGTCTGACTGACCCGCCATGCGACGCCCGTCCGCGGCGCGAATCCGGTGCGGAACGGGTTGACGATGGTGTTGGCGAACGCGCCGTTGAAGGGGCCGGTGCCGCCCGCAATCACCGGAGTGGCGGCGGTAAACGCGGGCGTGACGTCGAGCGTCACAAGGCGGTTGGACGCTTCGGCGACTGGCGAGTAGTACTCGTACCGAAGGCCCAGATTGACGGTGACCTTGCTGCTCGGGCGCCAGTCGTCCTGGACGAACAGGTCCGACGCCGTCGACCGGAACTGCTCGGGGCCAGGCCCGAACTGCACCGATGCCTGCTGCGGCTCGCCGAGCAGGAAATCGCCGAAGTCACTGCCGCTGTAGAGACCGGTGAACACGTAGCTTCCGCGCGCGTTGGCGTCCGTCCGGCTGTCGGCGTGGATGCTGCGGTAGTCGCCGCCGAACCGGATCGTGTGCTGGCTCAGAACCCTGGTGATCGTGTCGCCGACGGAGATCGTCCGGTTTGTCACCAGCGACGGCGTCACATCGCGGATGCTCTGGAACGAGCTGAACGACAGGTTCGGCGCGCCCCAGTCGAACGGATCCGGGGAGACGCCGAGCAGTCCTGCCGCGCCGGCGAAGTTCTGCGCGCCGGCAAAGAGGTTCTGCGTGTGAGACTGCTGGCGGTTGAAGTCGAAGCGCACCGAATGCGTCAGCCCGCCCTTTGTGAACGAATAGTTCACGGGCGTGTCCCAGGCGCTGAGCGTTGAACTGCCGCCGAGAGCCGGGAGGGGATTAGCGCTGTCGCCATCCGAACGCCGGTAGTGGATCGTGACGTTCAGATTCGACACGCCCGGCTGGCCGCGGCCGCCGCCTCCACGACCGCCGCCGCCGAAGCCGCCGCGTCCGCGGCCGTTCTGCGCCGCCGCTCCGAACTGACGAACGAGCCGCAGGTTGATGTCGTCGAGCTGGTTGCTCAGCGTCGTGACGTTGTGGAAGTTGTTCGTGGCTCCGCTCTGATTCGGCAGCGGATAGAGATCCAGCAGGCGCTGCGCCGCCGGATTGATCTGCGACGCCGGAATCACCGGGCCGCCGATGACGGAGAGATCGCCGGAGCGCTCCTCCTTCGTCGGCACCGTCGAATACTGGTCGTATGGATTGCGCGCGTGGTTGCCGGTGTAGTTGAGGAAGAAGAACGTTCGCGGGCTGTCGATGACCTTCGGAATGGTGAGCGGGCCGCCGACCGTCGCGGCAAACCGCTGCTGAAGATAATCGGGCTTCGTCGTCGCCTGGCCGTTGAGCGCGTAGGGGGCAGCGTCGAGCGCCGACGTGTCGAAGCTCTGAACGATGGAACCGCGAATCTGATTGCCGCGGCCGCGACCGCCGCGGCCGCCGAAGGGACCGCCGCCGAACCCGCGGCCTCCCGGTCCGCCCGGTCCGCCGCGCCCGCCGCCCGGACCACCGCGTCCGCCCGGCGCCGCCTGCCCGTCTCCGGCGGCGTCTCCGCCTCCGAAGCCGTCGCCGCCGAAGCGGCCGGCAAAATCGCCGGGACCGTTGGGACCGAAGAAGAACTGATTCGCCTGCGACGACGTGCCGACGGCCGTGACCGATTCCGCGGAGCTGTCGCTCGAGAATCCGGGAGGCAGCAAGAGTTGCGCAGCGATGTCGCCGCCGTTCGCCGCGGCGCCGCCCGTATCGTCCGGCCGCGCGAGCCCGGCTTGATCCGCGACCAGCTCGAGGCTCTGGAACGGCTGCGCCGGCGCCGCGCCGCGACCCCGTCCGCCGGTGCTGCGCGCCGCCAGCGGCGCCGGAGCGGCCGGCGCCGCAGTGCCTTCCGCTTTCGGCGCGCGCGACGCGAGCGTCATCGTCAGGTCGACGCGCTGCTGGCAGTTCGCGACGGTCAACTCTCGCGTAACCGTGGCGAACGCGACGAGCTCCGCCTTGAGAACGTACCGCTCGGCTAAAGCCTCGCGCTCCGATCCGTTCGGGCGTTCCGATCCGTTGGAGCGCGAGCCTTCAGGCGAGCGCCGCATCCGGAGCACGTAGCTGCCGTCCGCTCCGGACGAGCTGACGTCGATGGGTTGACCGTCGGCGCCGGTAAGCGACACGACAACGCCCGGCAGCGGAATGGAACCCGACGTGATCGTTCCGCCGACGACGCATTCGGACGGCGCCTGCGCGAGCGGCAGCGCGGGGCACAACGCCGCCGCGGCGAGACAGATCGGCCAGACAAGGCGGGAAACACGCACGTTCACAACTACGAGCAGAATATCTGACGCGCTTCAGCCGCGGTTAGACAAAACGATGGCACCCGCGGCTACATCGAACGATGAGGGCCGCCTTACGGTTTGGGTATCGGCGTTGCCTGCCAGGCAACGGCCTGCCACCGGCCGCCGCGCTGAACGAATGTGCCGGTGTTCCGGTATTGATTCAGTGTTCCGTCGCTCATCCGCTGCACGAGGCGGAACGCGACGATGACGACGCGGTCGTCATTCATGACGCGGCGGATGTCGACGTCCTCGCCGGTGTACGACGACGTCGGGGTGCCGGCCTTCGGCGGCTCGTCGAGAGCCTTCATGATGTCGGTCTTGTGAATGACGACGCCGGACGCGCGCGTGTAAATCACGTCGTCGGCAAAGAACGCGTTGAAGATGCGCTTGTCGTCCGCCGACGCGGGCGAGTGCGAGGCGGCGGTCAGGAATTCCGTCAACTGGCGGCCGACTGCGGGCCGAGGGTCGTCCCGCGGCGCCTGCGGGACCAGCGACAACGCGCTCAACAGCCAGATAGCGATGATCATTTCGGCTCCGCGTCGAATGCGAGCGCGACGCCGTTCATGCAATAGCGCTGGCCCGTCGGCGCCGGACCGTCGGGAAAGACGTGGCCGAGATGGCCGCCGCAGGCGGCGCAGTGCACCTCGACGCGCGTCATGAAGAGGCTCCGGTCCACCGTCGTATCGACGGCGCCGGGCAGCGGCGCGAAGAAACTGGGCCAGCCGGTTCCGCTCTCGAACTTCGTGTCCGACGAGAACAGCGGCGTGCCGCAGGCGGCGCACCGGAACGTGCCGTCACGCTTCTCGAAGTTCAGCGGGCTCGAACCGGGCCGCTCGGTTCCGTGCTCGCGCAGCACGTGAAACTGCTCGGGCGTCAGCGTCTCTTTCCATTTGTCGTCGGGCTTTTGCATACGAACCTGATTGTAGACTCATGGAAGCTTCAGTCGATACAGCGCGTACCGGTAGTCGCGCACGCGGCGCTCGACGACGAGCTCGTGATCGAAGCGTTCCAGCGTCTGACGGCAGAAGGCGACCTGCGTCTCGTCGGACACGTTGCACCAGAAACCCCAGTGAAGGAAGACGCCGCCGCTGTAGCGGGCACGCAAATGCTGCACGTACGCGGGATCGCCGGCGGCAATCGACAATTGCGCGGCGTTGATCCCCCAGATGTGGAACATCGACGGTGTCTGGGTGAGGACGATCGCGTTCGCCGGCAGCGTTCGAGCGAAGTCCTTCGCGTAGTCCACGTCGGCGCGCGCGGCCCAGGCTTCCTCGCCGGTCGCGCGGACGAGCGGCGCGTACAGCAGGAACTGGACGACGATGAGCGCGGCGATGGCCGCGATCGGACGGCCGGTGCGGCCCGCGGTCCATCGCGATGCAAACGCGGCGAACGCGCTGGCGCCGGCGCCCGCGAAGATGGCAATCGGCGCGTACGACATCAGCGAGTACCGGACGTCGGCGCCGTACTCGTAGCTGCCCGCGTAGAAAACGAGGAAGACGCCCCAGAAGAGGACGAGGTACGCCGCGACGAGCACGCTCTCCCGCCACCGCCGCACAGCGAGCAGTCCGGCGATCGCAAGGAACGTAAACAGAATCGGGAAACGATCGCCGGTGAAGTAGAAACCGAGATTCACGGGCAGATTGAGCCGGAGGAAGCTCAGCGCGAAACGGGAGCCGCCACTGCCCCAGCTCTCCGAGCGGACGGACCACAGATGCAGCCACGTCGTCGGCATCGAGAGAACGATGGCCGCAAGACCCGCCATCCACGTGCGGCTTGCCGCGAGCGAGCGCGGGTGCAGGAGCGCGATCGCGAAGGCCGCCAGCGGCAGCACGAGGATTGATTCCGGCCGGAATGTCGACGCGAACGCCACCGCCGCGACCAGCCAGACAAGCGCGCCACGCGTCCGTGCACGGGCCCACCAGACCGCAGCCAGCACGGCAAGCTCCGCCGCCATCGCTGCGCTCGGTTCCACCGCGGCGGTGTTCGACCATACGAGCTGGATCGGGATCAGCGCGAATACCAGACCCGCGAACGCGGCTGCAGCAAGGTCATCGAACAGGAGCATCGACAGGACGACGGTCAGCGCGGCGGACACCGCGCATGCCGCGTTGTTCAACCGGAACGCTGCTCGGTCCGACACGCCGAAGACGCGATACGCGACCGACAGCAGGTACGGGTAGCCGTTCGGCTCTTTGTTGTACTCGCCGCGCCAGCACTGCAGCCGTCCGTATTCGACGGTGCCGTCGTTGCACATCTGGGCGAGGTGAAGATCGCTGAGATTCTGCGCAACGCCCTGATAAATCTGCTCGTCGAACAGGATCCGGCTGGTGCGCGGCGCCATGCCGGCCGCCAGCGTCCACGCCAGACACGCCGGGGCGAGTGCCGCGAAGATCACCTTCGTCGGCAACCTCAGCGATCGGATCAGGCGCGGACCTTCGATCAGCGTCGACGCCGCCAGCAGGAGCGCCTGCAGCTCGAGCGCCCAGAATTGCCATCGCATCAGGAGTCCGCGGATGTCGTTCACTGCCCGGGCCCCGCGAGCGCGACGGTCGATTCAAGCGCGCCCGTCCGATACACGACGCCCTGCGACCGGCGCCAGGGTTCGAGCGCCGGAGACAGGCGCGCGACGACAACCCAGTCGGCAGCTATGGCGCGCGGGCGATAGGTGTCGACCCAGGCGGGATCGAGCTCGCTTCGGCGACTGCCCCCGACGACGACGAGCGCGTCCGGAGGGACGACGGTGGAGGGCAGCTGCAGCTCTCGAAACCGTTCGAGGTGACGGTATCCCTGGCGGATGGCGAGATAGTTCAGAAGCTCGCTGTCAGCCACGATGGGACCGTTGTAGGCGGCTGCGACTGAAGCTGCGGTGCGCATGTCGCGCATCGTGTCCTGCTGCCGGAAGGTCATGATCGCGATTGCATAGGCGGACGCGGCGAGGTAGACGCCGCAGGCCGCGACGGATACCGCGCGGCGCGCGCCGCCGGACTTCCAACCGGCCACTGCCCACGAGCCGATCGCGATCGCGGCGGGTATCGCAGCTGCTGCGAGAAACCGCGGCAGCCGATGGATCGGCGCGTACGGTAGAAGCTGAAGCGGTGCGAACTCGAGCCATGCCAGCGTCACGAGCGCCCAGACAGGCGCGAACGCCAGCCGCCACGACCGCGTCCACGCGGTGCGCGTCAGCGCGAGCAAAAAGAAAGGAAACAGCACACCGTAGGGCGCGAAGCGGCCGACGATCTGGTCCGCCGCCTGCCACAGGAGCGCCCAACGCGGATAGAACGTCAATACGTCAGCGCGATGGCTGAGCAGGTACGGCAGGAGATGACGCCGGTTGAACGACATCTCGGCGTCGAACGGCGCCAGCGCAGTGCCCGACGAGGCGAGGTAGAAGGCGGCCAGCGTCGCAAGCCCGGCCGCGTAGCCTGCGAGCACCGGGCGTCCGACGTCGCCGACGCGTCCGTCGCGAACGGCCACCGCCGTCAGCATCAGCGCAACCGCCGTCGCCGGCACCAGGAAGCTCAGTTTGACGCCGAGCGCAGTCGCCAGGATGAAACCGCTCGAAGCGGCTAGCCGCGGAGATGACGGATGCGCGATCGCCAGCCACCCGGCGGCGGCGCCCAAGGCGACCATTGCCGAACCAGGAATGTCGTTGGTCAACGTCGTCGCGTAAACGACGTCCAGCGGAAATGCGGCAAGCGTGAGGGCGGCCGCCGCACCCACAGCCGGCGATTCCACGAGCGCTCCGAGCGCGTAGGCGGCAGCGATCCCGGCAAGCGATGCGATCAGTGTGGGCGCGATCATCGCCGCCTCGCTCCAGCCGAAGATCGATACGGACGCCGCGATCGGCAAGAGAAAGAGCGGGCGGGCGGCCAGCGGATCGCCGCCGGCCGACGGAAAGCCGTGGTCGACGATCGCGCGCGCGAGCGACGAGTACCCGGGGTCGTCGCCGAGCGTCAGGCCCGCGAAACAGACGCACCGCAACGCCAGGGCGCCGACCAGAATCGGGCCCAGCACCCGCACGTGGCGCCGCATCATGTCGGCGCGAGGACCAGAAACGGCCCGATGGCCATCGCGTCCGCACCGCCTTCGGCGAATACGGCCGCCGCTTCGTCCGGCGTGCAGACGAGCGGCGAGCCGTGAACGTTGAAGCTGGTGTTCAGCACGGCGCCGAGCCCGATGCGCTCGCGCACGCATCGGAGCAGGTCGGCAAAGCGATCGGGCGATGCGTCGGGGACCATCTGCGGCCGGCACGATCCGTCGACGTTCGTCACACCGCTCAACGCGTCCCTGTGCGCCTCGCCGACCTGATACGCCATCGTCATGTGGCGGCACGGCGGATCGGTGTAGTCGGCCAGGACGACCCGCGCGTCGCTGTCGAGCATGCTCGGGCAAAACGGCTGATACCAATTCCGCTTCTTCAGCACACGATTCAGCCGATCGCGAAGCCCCGGACGGTCCGGACGCGCGAGCACGCTGCGGTGGCCGAGCGCCCGCGGTCCGTACTCCATGCGTCCGTCGAACCAGAGAACCACCCGTCCGGCGGCGAGCAGGTCGGCTGCGGCGGCGGGCAGATTCGCGCACCGACGGAACGCCAGTCCGGCCCGTTGGAGCGAAGCGGCGATCGTCTCGGAATCGTACGAAGGGCCCAGATCGAGGCTGTCCGGAAGGTCCAGGGCGGGCGCGCCGCCGCGCTCGCGCGCAGCGAGGGCCGCCGCGCCGACGGCCAGGCCGCCGTCGCCCATGTGGGGAAACACGAACACGGCTTCGACGCCGGGAAGCGCACGGATGGTCCGGTTGATCTTGACGTTGGAGGCCACGCCGCCTGCGAGCGCGACCCGCCGCTCGCCCGTCGCCTCGACGGCGCGCGCAACGACGTCGACGCACGCACGCCCGAGCGCGCGCTGCGCCATGAAGGCGAACTGCTCGTTCGAGTGGCCCCACTGCACAGCCGCGAGAGGACGGTGGAGACGGTGGCCCGCCCGCGACGTGCGGAACGACAGCCCATCGGCGCCGAGCATCGTCAGCAGCGGATTGGCCGCATCAGGCACCGGCGACGCGTAGTCGGCGAGCGCCATCACCTTTCCCTCGTCCTCGAGCTCGCGCATGTTGAGCAGGTGCGTGACGTGCTCGAAGAACACGCCGGGCGAATGCCGCGCGGACGTCGACGCCAGGAGCTCCAGGCGGCCGTCCCGGAACCGGCTCGCCGTGGCGGCCTTGCCGTCGCCGAGACCGTCGATCGTCACGACGACGCACGACTCGAAGCCGCTCGCGAATGCGGCGGAGGCGGCATGCGACTCGTGGTGATCGTAGATACGGAGAGCGGCGTGCTCGAATCCGGGGCCGAGGGTCCGGCGCAGGCTCCACCGGCTCGCTGCCCGCGACAGCGGATTTGGAGGCCATTCGGTGATCCGGTACTTCAGCGCGCTCCGGATCTCCGACAGACGGCCGGCCGGCGCGAGGCGGCGGCGGACGCGGTAGTAGCTTTCCTTCGTCGAGGGGACGAGACGGCCGAGCGCTTTCGCGACGTCAGAGGTGCAAGACGCGACGACGTCAAGGGAGGCGGGCGTGACACCGCCGAGCGCCAGACACAGCTCGATCGAGCGCGACGGGAACGCGACGTCGAGCTTTCGCCTCGTCAGCCGCTCTTCGTTGACGGCGGCGACGATGCGGCCATCGGCCAGCAGCGCCGCGCCGGCGTCGTGGCCGTCCCAGACACCCAGGATGTTCACGGTCTTCAGCGATTGACGGGCAGTACGCCGTCGACGCGCTCCGTCTCGACTCGGGCTGGAGCGATTGCACGCCAGCGAGTGCCGTACAGATGTCTGACGAAACTGAACACGTACCGGAACGCCGCACGGCGCACGTTGATGTGCGACACGCCGGCCTTCCGCGCGTGCTCGTGGCTGGGCACTTCGGCAATCCGAAAGCCGAGGCCGAGCGACCGAATGATCATCTCCTGCTCGATCGTCGTGGAGTCTTCGGTCAGGCCGAGGCGCCGGAGGACGTCGGTCCGGATGGCACGGAATCCATTCTGGGAGTCGCTGAGCCGCACGCCGAAGCGCCTGTTGATGCAGGCGGTGATGAACGAGCTGCCCGCGAGCCGGAAGAACTCGTCGAATCCACCGTGCAGCTCGCTCGATCCACCCGTCAGCCGGGACGCCGACACGTGATCGGCGCGGCCGTCGGCGATGGGCCGCACCACCGACGGAATGTCGGCCGGATCGTGCGAGCCGTCCGCGTCCACGAACACGGCGACCGGCGTCCGGATCTCGGCGATCGCCAGGCGCAGCGCATGGCCTTTGCCGCGGCCGCCGTCGACGAGCACGCGCGCTCCCGCCGCAAAGGCGAGCGCCGCGGTCGCGTCGCGCGTCCGGCGATCGACGACGACGAGAATCTCGCCGCAGTGCTCGCGGCAGCCTCGAATCACGTCGACGATCGTGGCCGCTTCGTCCTTCGCGGCAATCACCGCCGTCAGATCGCTCGGATCCATCATCCCCTGCCCGCGCGGCCCCCGGTCGGCTGCGGGTGCGCCGCCGGCATCGCCGCAGTCGGCAGCGCGCGCCGCCATGGCGCGAGCGCATTGCCGAGAATCGACTGATAGGCCTCGCACGCCGTCCAGCACTGCGGGCACTGTCCATCCCAGATCTCACGCTGCGTCCGCCGGGTTCCGTCGCCGTTCCAGATCGGATCCAGCCACATGTCGGTCTCGCGCAGGCTGCCGAGCGGATGCGTGTACGAAATGCAGGGAAAGACGACGCCCCATGGATCGATGAAACAGCTGGAACGCAGCGCGTGGCAGCGCATCGGCGTTACGCCGCCGTTCAAAAATCGATCGAGCTCCTGCAGGTACCGCGTTTCGAGCCACCCCTCGACCGACAGGTCGCGTCCGCGCCGCTCCCGGTACCGTTTGAGCTCGTCGAGCGCGGCGTCGCGCGGAGGCACGACGGCCGAGCCGTCCGCGTTGCCGTAGTAGTGCTCGGAGAGCTGCGCGAGGTTCACGTGAAAGTCGCGCAGTTCGAGCCCCGGGCATTCGCGCGAGCAGGCGGCGAACGTCCGATCCACCTGGCCGAGATTGTGCTGTGACAGCGTCATCCCGAACACCGGCCGCACGCCCGGCACCTTGCGGAGCGCGTTGAACGTCTCCATCTGGCGGCGGAATCCGCCTTTGATGCCGCGGATGCGATCGTTCAGCGCCTCGTCGCCGTCGACGCTGACGGTCACGACGACGTGCGGAATGCCGCTACGTCCGGCGCGAGTTGCGACGTCGACGATCCGGTCGGTCAGGAAGCCGTTGGTCGGAAAGTGCAGAATCGCGAGCTCGGTCCAGGCGTCGACGATGGCGTCGACGAGGAGGGCGATGTCGTCGCGGAGGACGATCTCACCGCCGGTGAGGTCGAGCCACGAGACGTGCCGATTGCGGTCGACGAACTGGAGCAGCTCGCGCGTGGTCAGTTCATCGGTCGGCTGCCGTCGCCAGATGTTGCACGTCTCGCAGCGGTACTGGCACCAGTACGTGACCGCGAGGTTGAGCTTGAGCGGACGCGCGGGGCGGACGAGGTTCGCCTTCAGAATCCGTCCGGCCGCGAGCGGACGCGCAAGCACGGTCGGCTACTTTCCGAACCGCGCGACCAGCGATGCGGACGCGTACTTCGCCTGCTTCGCGAGGTCAGCGCCGACGTTGAATTCAAACGCCGGCGACAGCGGCATGCCGAACCCGAAGCAGTAGTGCACCTGGTCGTTGGCGCCCGGGAAGTACGCCTTGTTCAGCACGTCGGCCTGAGAGTTCGATCCGTCCGACGCGTAATGGACCGAGTGGTCCGGGTCGAACCAGACACCGCCGCGAAGCGCCGGAGTATGGGCGACGCCCGTCAGCACGACCTCTGTGCCGAGGTGGAATTCGTTCCCGTCAGGAATGGACAGCCGAGGGGCGCTATTGGTGGCGCTGGCCTGAATGTCGATGAAATCCGTCTTCAGCCGCGAATAGAGGACGCGGTCGTAATCCGCGCTGAACGACCAGTTGTCGGTAAAAGCGACGCGGACGCCGGCGCCGAAGACGTGCGGCGTCCTGAACTGTCCACTGCGCGTCAGCACCGGCTGTCCTGGCACCGCATCCACCTGCGTAAAGTCGAAATTCGTTCCCTGGCGGAACACCGCACCGAAGCGGACCTGCTGACTCGCGGTCCAGATCGCGCCGGCGTTGACGGCGGCTTTCGTACCGCTGCCGCTTTGAGTCGCCGTCGCGAACGTTTGATTCGGATCCACGGCACCGACTGCACTGCCACCCTGGAATCCGTGCTGCGCAAAACTGGATCCCAGACTGAAGTTGTAAACAGCAACGCCAACGCCGGCCGAGAACGCATTAGCAAACCGAAACGCGACCGATCCTCCGTAGTTGTCGATTGCGATGGAGCGCGTTCCCGTCAGTGCGAACGTTCTGTTGACGTTGACCGGAACGCCGCCAAGGAATGCCGTGTTGAAAATGCCGTCAGACGAAAACGAGTTCTCCTGGTGAACCAGTTCGTGGCGATAGAACGCGACCGCTCCGCGCTTCCACGTGTAGACGAACGAAAAAAAGTACGGGCGCGTTGCCTCGTCGAGGCTATCGGTGTACACGGGGCCGCTGATCGTATCGACACCCTGGTTCGTCACAGTGCCGCTGATCCTGCCTGCGCTGAGAAACGGCGTGGCCAGGCGCTGGTAGCGGATTTCTGCAGACACCTCAGGTTTGACGAGGAACGTCAAACCCGCGGGATTCGTAAACGCCGCCGTCGCATCGTCCGCCACGGCGGTGAACGCGCTGCCCATCGCGAGGCTGCGGGCGCCGGGATCGAGAAAGTTGAATTGCAAGGGAATCTGCGCGGTCGCTTGCGCGCGGGCCGGAAGGGCGGCGCCGAACACAAGCAAGCCGCTGATGACAGTGACGGGTACGAATCGATTCAACGTTGTTTCTCCCTAGTGACGAGCGTCGACGAACGAACGGCAGCCGGATCAGCAGAATCCACTGACCTGGAAATTGAACGTTTGTTGCGAAGTGGTGACGGATCCATTCACCGTCAGAGCGGCTTTCAGTTGCCCTATTCCCCCACCGGTGTACCCGCAGCCAATCCACACATTCGAGAACGTCGGGCTCGCTTGCGAGCCGGTGTTGGCGCTCCCGATCAGCGTCCCGCCAGTGTTGAAGATTTGGAGCGAATACGAAGTGGCTCCTGTCGATGCGGACCCGTCAAACGTGCATCCGATCTTGTTGTGATACGTCGCGTTTCCGCTGTCGGTCAGCGTGCATGGCTGCCCTGTGATGCTCAGGGATGCCGTGACGACGGGGGCCGTCGTCGTTGTAGTACTCGTTGTAGACGTCGTGCTCGTCGATGTGGTGCTCGTCGAGGTCGTGGGCGACGTCGTTGTGGTCGTCGAGGAGCCGGCCGTCGTCGTGGTCGACGAGCCGGTGGTGGTCGTCGTTGTCGAGGAACCCGGGACGGTCGTTGTCGTCGTCCCGCCGGGCACGGTCGTTGTCGTCGACGTGGGTCCGGCTGTGGTCGTCGTGGTACTGGCGACCGTGGATGTCGTCGGCGGCACCGTCGTGCTCACCGTGGTCGTATTGTTCGACGGCGCGTTATCCGATCCGCAACTCCACAGGAAAGCGAGCGCACACGCGCATGCCATGTGGCCCAATAACCGTCTGCCGCTCGCGGCGCGGCCGCGACCCTTCTCAACGCGTTCCATCAAGCACTCCGACTATTTTGGGAGACACGTACTTGCGCTCCACGGTGAATGGATTGTCCTTCGACCGCGCCTGCAGGTACAACGCCCGCGCCCGTTCGAGCCTGGTCTTGTCGTTCTGCATCAGGCCGATGGCGGCGGTGCTGCACGCCTGATAGAACACGTCGCGCGGCGTCCGCACGTCGTCCGCGATCCTGGCGAGCGCGTCGAGCGCTCCCTGGTAGTTGCCCCGGTAGAACGCCGACAGCCCCTCGCGCTCGTGGACGCGAGCTTCGTCCGACGCGATGCCATGCGCGACGTCGCGCCTCGCGCTCTGCACGAGGGGATTGGCCGGATCGAGCACCGCAAGCTGATCCGCCAGCTGATTGACAGCCGTCCAGCGCCTGGCTGCGAGCTGCGTGCTGATTTGCTTCTGGTAATCCTGTATGTCGATGGTCTTCTGCGCGGCGTCGACCGCTGCGTTGTCGACGTTCAACGCCCGCGCCCTTCCCACCGCGACACGAGCTTCCGCATACTGGCCTGACGTGGTGAAACGCCCGACATCCGCCATCAGCGCACTGAAATTGCGTCGATTCACGACCGCGGGATCCTCCGGCACGGGGCCGGTGCCGCGTGCGACGCCGGTTGCTCCTGTCGCTCCGGTCGCACCAGTCGGTGCGCCGCGGCCGTTCCCGTTCGCCGCAACCAGGGCGGCATTGAGATTCTTCTGGGCGTCGGAGCGGGCGGCAGCGAGTTTTGGGTACTCGGCGTCGTTTTTCTTGATGTTCTTCTCAGCGAGCGTCGCGTACTGGACGACCTCGACCCATCGATTGAGCTTGGCGTAGGTCAGAGCCAGCCAGTACTCCGGCAGAAATTCGCCCCGCAACTGCCCGTAGTACAAGATCCCCTGCTTCCCACGCTTTGTCGGAGCGTTGCTGTTGTTCAACGCGGCCAGGAGTTTCTTCTCGGCGGTGGGATAGTCGCCGGCCTTGAAGGCGTTGACACCGTCCTGATACGACGCGTACCAGTTGTCCTGCCCGACCAACACGATACAGATGTTGACGGCGAGCAGCGCTGCCAACGCGCCGCGAAGAGTCGTCCGCCGCACGGGTGGAACTCTACCGGACCTTCTGTACGGGCGCAAGAATCTGTAAGGATGATCCACAGCTACTTCGCCAGCACCTCGTCGACGATTTTGTCCGGATCGAGGCCTGGAATCGTGAACCTGAAGACGTTGTCCTTGCCAGCGGCGACCGTGATTCGCTGCGTGAGCCGTCCGCGCGGTGCAAGGGGATTGGTGAGGGTGAGAGTGTACTCGCCTGGAGGCAGATCGGTCGCGAACGGGGTCGTTCCCTTCAGATCACGCGCGTTCGCCGACGGTTGGACCGGGGCAAGCGTGAGATCGGCCCACGGACTGGCGTCGATCCTGACGGCGACCGGTGGTGCGACTGTTTCGTTGCCGGTCGCCGTTCCAGTACCTGTCGCCGTCGTCGGCCCGGTTGCGGCTCCTGTCGGCGGCACCGCTGTCGGGCTCGGTGGCGATGGTTCGGTCACCACGGCCTTCGTGCTCTGCTGAACGGGAGACCTGAAGCGATTCGCCGCGTATGCGACCAGCGCCAAAGCAACGATGGCCGCAGCGCCGCCCGCGATCCACCGCCCGGGAACGCGGCTGACAGCCGGCGCGGCTTCCTGCGGTTGTCGAGAGACGCTTTCCCGCGTTTCGGCTTCCTCTCGTGCACGCCGTTCCTCGAGCGCCCGGCGCCGCTCGGCCTCGGCCTTCGCGGCCGCTTCCGCTCGTGCCCGTTCTTCTCCCCGTTTGCGCTCGAGCGCGCGCTGGCGTTCCGCCGCAGCGGCCTCTTCCTGCTGTCGCCGAAGTTCCGTGCGGCGGGCTTCCTCCTGCCGCCGAAGATCGGCCTGGCGCGCTTGCTCCAGCCGCTCCGCCTCCAACCGCGCCGCTTCCTGACGCGCTGCCTCCTGGCGCCGGATCTCGGTCAGCTCGGCTTCGAGGCGCCCGATCTCTGCGTCAACGGTCGCGTGGGGCGGCGCGAACGCGCGCAGCGTCTTCAGCGCCGCATCGTGGCGACCAGCGTCAAATGCGGTGCGGCCGGCCGCGATGACGGCTGCGGCTGCCCGATCGTGCTCCGCCTTTCGGCGCGCCTGTTCGATTGCCTCAGCGGCCTCGTCCGCCAGCACGCGAGCCGCCGCGTGATCGCTCACCAGCCGGAGCGCGCCGGCCGCGGACGCCGCGGCCTCGTCCGGACTGCCGGCGGCCAGACTACGGCGGCCGCTCTTCACAAGGTCGTCGGCCTGCCTCGCCAGCTCCTCGAGGCGCCGCCGTTCCTCTTCCCTGCGACGCTGCTCTTCTTCTTCGCGCCGCCGCTGTTCCGCGAGGCGCCGGCGCGCCTCTTCCTCGCGCTTCCGTCGCTCGGCCTCTTCACGCTCGCGGCGTTCGATGGCGGCAGCCTCGGCACGCAACTCGTCGAGGGTCTCGGCGATTGCCGTGCCGGAAGGCTCAAAGGCCGCAAGCGCGTCGATGGCGGCTTTGCGATCGCCGGCCGCGAATCGCCGGCGCGCCTCGTCGATCGCCTCACCGGTGCGACGCTCGATGTCGGCAAGCCGCCGCTGCTCACCGAGTGCGGTCCGGGCCCGGCGGCGGAGATCGCGCGCCTGGGTCGATCGCTCGTTGACGAGCAGCGCTTCGTCTGCGAATCGAATCGCCGCTTCGTAGTCGCCGCGCTGGAACGCTTCGCTCGCGGAATCGACCGCACGCTCGACCGTCGCCGCCCGCTGCGCTTCGCGCTCGGCCTCCTCGGCACGATCGCGGAGCTTTGCGAGCGCTTCTTCGATCCGCGGATGCGGCGGCGCGAAACGCTCGAGCCGCTCGATCGCTTCGCTCATCTCTCCGTGCTCGAATCGACGCTCGGCCTCCTCGATCGCCGCATCGGCCCGCGCGCCGATATCGCCGTCGGCAGTCGTCGCCTGCGTCGCCACGCCGGGGAGGGCGCCCTTGAGGATCAGCGTCTTCTCGAACGAGACGTCGGTCAGCGTCTCGGGATTGTCACGGCTGATGTCGCGGCGAATACGCGCGATGTCGCGCCGCATGTCCGAAAGATCCTGATAACGACGGTCGGCGCTCTTCTCGAGCGCACGCGCGACGATCGCTTCAATCTGCGGATCCAGGCCTTCGCACACCGACGAGAGAGGCTCGGGCTCGCGGTGCAGAACCTGCCCGATCGCCTCGATCGAGGCGCCGGGAAACGCGCGCTGGCACGCGAGCAGCTCGTAGAAAACGGCCCCGACGGCAAAGATGTCCGCGCGATGGTCCATCGGCTCGCCGATCAGCTGCTCGGGAGCCATGTAGTTCGGAGTGCCGATGAACGTGCCGGTTCTCGTCAGGCCGGCACCGCCTCTGCCGGTGCCGTAATCGAGCACCTTGGCGATCCCGAAGTCCAGGATCTTCAGGATGCCGTCGTTGTTGATCATCAGGTTGGCCGGCTTGATATCGCGGTGGATGATGCCCGACCGATGCGCGTAGCCGAGGCCCGAGCACAGCGATTCCATCAGTTCGAGCTTCCGGACGAGCCTCAGCGGCGCCCGCCGGCGGATCAAATCGCTCATCGCCTCGCCGACGACGAATTCCATGACGATGAACGGCGCCCCTTCGTGCTCGCCGAGCTCGAAGATGGTGACGATGTTCGGATTCTGGAGGTTGCCGGCGGATCGCGCTTCCTGCATGAAGCGCTCGCGCATCTCGTTCGAATCGAAGCCCGCGCGCATCAGCTTGATGGCGACGATTCGGTTGATGCCGGGGTCGCGGGCCTGGAAGACCGCACCCATGCCGCCCTCGCCGATTTGTTTCAGAATCTCGAAGCGGGCGATGTGGTCGGCCATTGCAATCGGAGCGTCGTGACTTTAGCACACCGATTCAGCGCGCCGCCGCAGCTTGCAGGCGCTTACGGACGGGATATGAGCGAAAGCGGCGGCGAATAGTCGCCGATGCGCTCGCGCGTCCACCAGGCACCGGTGCGCCGTCCTTCCGTCCAACCGGTGAAGTGATACCGGTACAACGAGCCGCGGATAAACCGCGGCGGTCGATCCGCAAACGGATTTGCCGCCAGCAGGCCGACAACGTCCGGCGATCCTTCGAGCAGCCGCAGGCAGAAACGTTGGAACCATCCGCCCTCTTCGTATGGCGCAAGCGCAGCGAACCACATCTGCCAGTCGAGCCGCGGCTGGTGCGGCGCCACCCACGGCGGCCGACGCATGACGTCGCCGGGCTTGTACCGGAATTCGTACGCGCGCCACTCGCGGCCGTCGTCCGATCCCTCGACGACGATCTCGTCGCGCGTCGTCGTCATGACGGCAAACAGGCCGTAGCCGTTGACGCTGCGGAGCGGCTGGATCAACCCTGCGATCGGCGCGACGAGGACCTCACCCGGCACCGACACGCCCAGGCTGCCGGCCAACATCAACACGGACACCGGCACCGTGACGACCGCAAAGGCGATCGTCAGCCGCCGCCTCCAGGCTGAGGGAGGCGGTGGAACGGACGATGCCGCGCGCCGGAACGCCGCGTCGTCGACGAGCAGCACGCACAGGAACGCCGTGAGCAGGTTGAAGAACGCGTAATTGCCCGTCAGCGCGATGAGTCCCTGGAACACCACGAGCACGATCGCCGCGAACGTTCGGACGCGGCGCGGGCCGAGCATCAGCCACGGAACGCCCAGCTCCACGACGAACACGGCCAGCGTCGAGAGTTTCTGAAACCACAGCGGCAGCTGATGCGCGTACCAGGCCACCGGCGTCGGGATGGGCTGCGTTTCGTAGTGAACGGCAAGCGCGGTCAGGCCGCGCCACGCGGGGTCTCCGCTGGCGAGCTTGACGGCGCCCGATCCGATCATCAACCGGAACAGCAGCCACAACAGCAGTCCGCGCGCGAGCCATGGAATCCGATCGTGGTGCCGCGGCCGCTCGCGGATCGCGACCGGCGCCAGGAACACCGCAATCAGTCCCGCCTCGAGCAGCAGAGCGTCCCACTGAAACGAGAGAAAGTCCCTGGCGATGACCGACAGCGACAGGTAAACGAGCCAGAGCGCCGGCAGCACGGCGAACGAACCGATTCCCGCAATCAGCAGCAGGGACAGGCCGGCGCCCGCGAGGCACAGTCCGCGAAGAAATGCATCGCTCGTCGACATCCATGCCAGCGTCGGCAGCATGCGCAGGCGATCGGTGCCGATGTGCTGATCGGCGACGAACGATCGCGCCGCATCCATATAGAGCGCCGCCGGCTGGATGCCGTCGTGGCCGATGAGACCGGTGATCTGCGTTCCGAGCGACCAGAACGCGAACAGATAGCACAGGCCAATCAGCCGCAGAAACGACCACGACGCGACGCGGTACGTCGACGTCTCGACGACGTCGCCCCAGCACCATTTGCGCACGCGGTCGGCCAGCGGACGATGAGCGGCGATGAACCGATACGCCGCTTCAGACGCGGCTGCGAAACCGGGCGCGCGCTCGTAGAGCAGCCAGCCGGCGCTCGAGCCACCGCCCTCTGCAAGTCCGCGGAACACCGCGCGGGCGCCCTGCAGCACGACACCGTCGCGCTCGACGAGCTGAACGGCACGACTGCACCGATCCCGCGGCAGTTCCGGAAACCGCCGCGCCACGTCGTCGCTCTGATAGGGCAGATATTCGAGCCGATCGCCGGTTGCGCGGCGCCAGCGGCTGACCCAGAACCGGCAGAAGCTGCAGTCGCCGTCGAAGATCAGCGTGGGGCGGGACGGCTGTGCTTCGACGCGCCGTTCGGACATCGGTAATGTTGTAGCGCAGGTGCTATCCTTCGTCACGAGCACCGCGCCATGAAGATTCTGTTGCTCTCGATGCCCGACTCGTTCGAACACATGCCGGCGGTGGCGATCCGCATGCCGAACGGCGCGCTCACGTCGCTCGCCGGCAACGTCGACGCGCATCATGACGTCGCGGTCGCCGATCTGATTCTGGCCCAGTCGACGGTCCGCGCGACGGTCGAACGCCTCGTGCGCAATCATGAGCCCGATCTGGTCGGCCTGTCCGTCATGACGTTCCAGCGGGCGACCGCGCTTTCGATCGGGCGGCTCGTCAAGCAGCTGCGTCCCAGGTCAGCCATCGTCGTCGGCGGATACGATCCGAGCCTGGCGCCGCAGGCGTACGAATCGAACGCGTCGATCGATTTCATCGTACGCGGCGAGGGCGAAGTGACGCTGTCGGAGCTGCTGCGCGCTCTGGAGGCCGCCTCAACGACGGAGCGCGAGGCTTCAGCCGAGCGGCTCAAAGACATTCCGGGGCTCTCCTACCGAGCGGACGGCCGATTCGTGCACAACCCGCCGCGGCCGATCATCCCGCTCGCCAGCGCGCCGCTCGCGCTCCCCCGCCGGTCCGCCCGCGTGCTC
Organism: Vicinamibacterales bacterium; assembly: GCA_035632195.1. GTDB lineage: Bacteria > Acidobacteriota > Vicinamibacteria > Vicinamibacterales > CAVVIG01 > DASQHH01. Next base: position 4,890 of record DASQHH010001019.1, on the reverse strand, counting down.
GGCGGCTATACGCTGCTCGGACGCCGCGTCGACGTGGTCGAGACGTCGCGGGGCTGCACGTTCGACTGCAGTTTCTGCTCGATCATCGAAATGCGGGGCCGCAACTTTCATCCGTATTCCATCGACCGCGTCCTCGCCGACATCGCCGACGCGCGCGCGCACGGCGCTGAAGCCATCTTCCTGGTCGACGACAACATCACGCTGGACATCGAACGGTTCGAGGAGCTGTGCCGCGCGATCGTCGACTCGGGTTTCGACGATGGCGAGTACGTGGTGCAGGCGATGACGTCGCCGCTCGCGCAGCACGGCGCCCGGCTGGCGCCGCTGATGCGCCGGGCCGGCTTCCGCTACGTGTTTCTCGGCATCGAAAACATTCTCGACGACGACCTGCGCTTCCTGCGTGCGCGGGCGAAGAACGCGCGCCGGGAGCACGGGCGCACGGTCGGCAACGCGACCGTCGAAGCGATCGAGCACCTGCACCGCAGCGGCCTGTACGTCGTCGGCGGCCTCATCGTCGGCAATCCCGACGACACTCCGGAGTCGATCGCGACGAATCTCGACTTCGCCCGGCGCTACGTGGACTGGCCGTACATCCAGCACCCCACGCCGTATCCCGGCACGCCGATGACGCGCGACTTCCGCGACCGGGGCCTCATCGTCGACGAGGACGTGTCGCACTACGACGGCACGACGGCGGTCGTCCGCAGCGAACACGTCCCGGCGGACGACATCGAGTTCCTGCGGTGGCGCGCCGAGCGCTGGATGAAGCTGCGCCATTTTCCAGCGGCAATGATCCACAGCCCGGGGTTCGTCGCGCGGCATGGGCTGGAGATGATGGCCCACACCTTCGCCGGCACCTCCTGGCGGTCGCTCCTCGGCCTCGAGAACGAGCGCGTGGCGTTCGACCGCTTCCGCCTGCAGCGCCGGGAAGAGCGGCGGAGGATGGGCGACGGTCTGGACGCTGCTGCAAGACCCCCGCTGCGCTCAGATACGAGCTCTCATTTCGCCGACACGGCGGGATTGACGTATCCCGATGGCAGGACGTGGTCGCCGTCGACACGAACCACCAGATAGTTCATGTCGCTCTCGACCGCGCTGAACCAGTGCGCCACGCCCGGCGGCACGATGATGACGTCGCCAGGGCCGACTTTGCGGCTCTGGCCGTTTCGAATGGCGGTGCCGTTGGTGCTCGGCCCGACGAGAACCTTGACGACCGTACCGTCCGCCGGGGCCGCCGTCGGTTCGACCATCGTTCCGCCGGTGACGAACGTCCCGCTTCCGTCGATGATGTGATAGATCTCGGTCACCTGCGCGTGCGAGATTGACGTCTGACGCGCCTTCGCGGCGCGGTGCAGGATACCCACGGCGACGTTGTACTTGCCCATGTCGACGACGCGGATCTGCTGATCCATCACGCCATCGACGGGCGCCTGCTTGAGCACGGCGCGCAGATCGCCGGCTGTGACGTCAACGGCTGACGTCGGCGTGCGCGCCGTCTGAAAGATCGTCAGCCCGAGCGCAAGCACATATCCCATTCCTCGCATAGCCGCCCTCCTCGGAGTTCTTCTTGCACCTATTCAGGCCGTGATTTATGGCTGAGACTCTACAGCAATACCCGGGCGTCGTCGTCGCCGACGATGCCACCGAGTACGAGGCGCGGGCGTGCGGGGCGCCGATGGGCGACGGATTGTGGCACGGATGGATCGAGTTCGTGCCGGTCGACGACGGTCCGCCGCTGCGTTCGCCGCGCGAAACGACTCAGCCGAACCGCACCGACGCAATCTACTGGGCGAGCGGATTGTCGCGGATCTATCTCGAGGGTGCGCTGCGGCGGGCACGCACGTCGCCGGTCGCCGTGCCCGCGACCCAGCCCGCAACGCTGATCTTCGAGGAGCCGGCACCAACCTCATCGAAGCCGGCGGTGTTGACGCCCTCAGCGATTCTCGACCCGTATTCGGTCTATGAGAAAGGAGAGGCGCTGCTGCGGCAGGAGCTGAGCGCCCTCTCCGCGTGGCATCTCGTGAATATCGTGCTCGACTACGAGCTGAGCAATCAACCGGTCGAGGCGTTGAACCGCATGCCCGCCCTGAAGTTGATCAACATGATCGTCGATGCCGTGCGCGACCGCGCTATTTCACGGCCGTGACCATGATTTCGACCAGCGCTCCCTGACCCGCGAGGCGCCCGATGCCGACGGTCGCCCGGATCGGCGCATCCGTCTGAAAGAACGGGCGGTAGCCGTCGTTCATGTCGTTGAACTTCTGCACATCGGTCACGAACACGTCGGACGCGACGATGTCTTTGTAGTCGAAACCGGCGGCCTTGAGCGCCGGACCGAAGCGCGTCAACGTTTCCGTCGTCTGCGCTTTCATGTCCGAGGCGTTCTGCGGCGTCGTGCCCGTGCCGCCGGAGATGAACAGCCGATTGCCGACCTTGATAGCCGGACTGAAATTCGGACCCGCCTGTCCGGGCGTGCCGTCGGCGCGCGCCGGAATGATGACTTCGCGCGGCGACGAGCCCTTGATAGCGGTGAACGTGATCTCGACGTCGAAGGTTCCCGGCGGCGCGGCCTGACAGCTGACGCGCGCGGGACGATCCTTTTCCCAGTACGCTCGATACACGTCGTTCATCGGCTGGAAGTTCGCCATGTCGCGGAGCGCGACGCGGCCGGCCACGAGATCGCCGTAGGACATCCCGGCGGCTTTCAGGATCGCGCCGGCGTTGTCCATGATCGTCTTCGTCTGGGCGCCGACGTCGCCCTGCACCTGCGTATTGTTCGCGCCGCTGCGGGACACGAGCCCCGACATCCAGAGCGTATCGCCAGACTGGATGGCGTAGTTGTACGGGCTCGTCGGTTTCATCCATCCCGGCGGAAGGATCACTTTCCGCTCGGCGCCGTTCGGGACGGCGGTGATCTGGATTTCGAGCAGCGCACCGGGCCTGACCATCGTCCCGATGATGGTGGTCCGCGCCGGCGGCTCGCCCTTGAACTGCGCGCGATACACCTGGTCGAGCGCCGCGAAGTCGGACGCGTTCTGCAGCATCACGACCGCGGACACGGCGTTGTCGAGCGACGAGCCTGCCTGCTGAAGGACGCCGCGCAGGTTCTCGAACACCTGCTTGGCCTGCGCCGTGATGTCGCCGGACACGAGGTTCCCCGACGCGTCGGTCGGCAGCTGTCCCGAGGTGTAGATCACGCCGCCGGCGGTAATCGCGAGGTTGTACGGCGGCGTCTGACCCGCGGGCGGGCGGACGAAACGCTTACCCGTCTGTGCCGACAGGGCGGCGGTGGTCGTGACGAGAGCGGCGGCGATGAGGCGTGTGCGCATGGCGCACTAATATACAGGGGGCGCGCGGTAGACGATCCGCTCTTCGACGATCTTTTCTGACTTGCCGCCGAAGTACGATGCCGCGCCGAGCAGCCCGCCGCCGACCGCCACGCCCACCGGCACGCAGCCGCGCGGATGGTCGGTGCAGAAGTTCGGCCCGGTGCCGCCCCCGGCCGCCGCGACGACCCCCAGCAGCGCGCCGAGGAGAAAACCCCGCGCCACCTCCGGCGCCGATCCGCGCGTCTTGACGAGGCGCACGGTGATGATCCTCACGTCCGGCCGCGCGATCCGCTTGACCGCCCCCCGTACACGGATCCACAGCGCCGTGTCGTCGGCGCAGACGAACGACGCGCCGGGCAGGGTCGTCACCCCTTGCGGCGGAGTGGCCGCGGAGACTGTCACTTCGTCGCCGCGACCGAGCTGCCTCACGTGCGACCATCCGTCTCCGGTCGCGCCAAGCATGGACGCCGCGAGCGCGGCAATGACGAGGGTCATTCGATTGTCCGTGGTGTCTCCGGCACGTGCCGGACGCCTGGAGATGAATCGAAGGGGCGATTTCGTTACCAGCGATCCGTACGGCGTATGGGCGGGTCTATCTCGCGAACACGGCGAGGCTGCTGCCGACTCTGCGCCCGGAAGGATTGTCCGACGACGTGTTGACAAGAGCCGCGGCGCCGGTCGTCGGATCCATCATCGCCATCGTCGTCGACCCGCCGCCGTCGAGGTTGAGCGCGTTCCACACCTCGTAGTCGCCCACGAGCAGACGCGAGACCTCGGTCAGCGTCATTCCGGCGCTGCCGCCGCCTTTGTCGACGGTGAACAGCGTGAGTGTCCGCGCGTCGCGCGAGAGTCCCACCGCGGTTCGCGCCACGAGGACGTCATACCAGGAGTGCGCGTTCGAGAAACCGCCGGACGGGCCTCCCGGTTCGAGCAGTCCGGCCGGGTGCTGCGCATCGCGATACTGCGGCACCGTCGGCACGCCGTTGGTGACGATTTGGGCGGAGCCGGACACGGTGTTCCACAGCCTCACGGGCTCGAGCACGCTGGTCGCGTCGGCCGATTGGGGATCGTGATGGACGATGGTCGCGTGATTGTCGCGATCGATGTTGAGGCCGGGCGCGTCGTCCACGATGGCGTAACGCTGGATCGGATGTTCGAAGACGGAGTAGACGACGCCGTCGGACGCGGCGATGCCGACGAGCGACGAGGGCAGCGTGTCGGAGGGCCAGGGCCAGAAGAAGTGCGCGTTGATGGCGAGCTGGGCGTGTTCCCGTCTCAGATACGCAAGGGTCGTCTCACGCATCACCTCGAGCGGACCCCGATGCGGCGACAGTCTGAACCGCAGGCCTGGAGTCGTCAGGTCGATCTGCGCGATGTGCATATGCAGCGGGCGCGGCGACGAGTCGGTGCGATCGATGTAGGCAATGCCGCGGTACGGATGCGCGAGGGGATCGGCCGCGCGCGGGAGCGCGATGGAACACGCGACTGCGAGCAGGCATCCAACGCACCAGCGGATCGTCCGTGTCATGAGCTGATACTGTATTGCAGCCCTGAGCTCTCA
>DASQHH010001018.1:0-2182 GCA_035632195.1 Vicinamibacterales bacterium | reverse complement strand
TCTGACCGTCAAGGACGTGTCGATGATCGCCGTCGATCGCAACGTCCCGGAGGCGCTGCGGATCGCCGCGCGGAAGAAAGCGGCAGCTGCCCGCATGGGCGGCTAGTTGCCGCGGCAGAAGACGGATCAGTAAGTCACTTCGGGAAGATCACCGCAAACACCTTGTCCGTCGTGTACACGCACCGGTCGTTGTGGCCGCACTCGGACACGATCTGGGCGGCGTGCTTCGCGCCAAGCTTCTCGTTGACGTACTTGAAGTAGGCTTCGCCGCGCGCGCGTCGCGTTGCGCCCTGAGCCATCGCGGAGCAAGACGAATCGAAGCCGCCGAGCGGCAGCACGTCCACCTGGCTGAAGAGAAACGTCGTCGGCCTGGCGATCAGCTGCTTCTTGAGCTGATCGTCGGTCATGCCTTTGGTATAGCCGCTGGTGCGGTTTTCCAACCCGGCCGGCCAGCGGTCGTAGTTGGCGCAGGCGCCCGCGTCGAACGCGCCGTACGAGAATTTCGTGTGCACCTCCTCCGTATTCCATGCGCCCCTGGCGGCTTCGGGCGCCGCATCGTCGACCGGCATCGGGCGCGTCGCGTCCGGCCACGCATAGCTCGACGGGTTCGCGACGACGTAGCTGACGGGAACGCCCAGACTGTCGTGCACTTTGTTGGCCATCTCGTACCGCGCCACGAACTGCCCGCCGGCGGAGTGCCCGGCGACGACAATCGCCTTGATGTTCGGAAAAGTCGACTTGTTCGCGAGCTTCCGCAGAATCTGATCGACGAAATCGAACGACGTCAGCTCGGGATTGCTCGTGGAGTTGCCGCCGGACCGCCAGCTGTCGCCGCCGCAGCTCCAGTTGACCTCGTTCGTGTCCAGAACGTCGTTGCAGCCGCCGCCGCCGCGCCCGGTGGACGTCGACTTCGACGCGATGCGCGGCGATATCACCACGGTGTCGTCCATGGCGCCCGCGAGAAACGCCGCCGCGGTGGCAGTGCTGAAATAGTGGTCGGCGTTGCGGTTCGTGCCGTGAACCATGATCAACGCGCGGCGGATGGCGTCGTTGCGGAGGTCGAGAGAGTAGGTGCGATAGATCAGCGAGCGGGCAGGACCGCCTCCGAGCGTGACCCATTCCGTGCACGCGCTTGTTGCGGCCGTGCACGCCGGCGCAGAGCGAGGCGCCGACGAAGTCCGGTTTTGAGCGGAGAGGCCGGCGGCCGTGGCCGCTGCGATGAGAAGAGCCGTGCGCATCATTTCCGCCTCCAGTCTTTGCGCATCTGCGCGAGACCTTCCATGTACACCGTGGCGCGCTCGCGTTCTTCCTCCGACGCCATCGATTTGAGGAGGTCCAGCGCCGTGGCGAGATCCCGGTCGATCGTCTGGCGCGTCGTCTTGAAATAGAGCCGCCGGATTTCGGCGAGCTTCTCGTCGGTGGACAGCATCCGGATCGGCACCGTCAGTGCCTGCCCCGGCGCAGCGCCGCTTTGAAGCGATCGAACGGGAGCGTATTGACGACGTCGTCGGGCCGGAGCCAGGCGCGCCGCGCGGTCATGATCCCCCAGCGCAGGCGCGGAAAGGCGGCACGCGAGTGCGCGTCGCTCGAGATGACGATGCGGGCGCCGCGTTCGCAGGCCAGTCGCGCGTTGACATCGTTGAGGTCGAGCCGTTCCACCTGACAGTTGATTTCGACGGCGACGCCGTGTCTGGCCGCGGAGGTGACGACTGCGTCCACGTCGAACGCGTACGAGGCGCGCTTCAGCAGCCGGCGTCCTGTCGGATGGCCGAGGATGTCCACGTGAGGATTCTCGATCGCTCGCAGCAGCCGCTCGGTCATCTGCGCCTTGTCCTGGTCGAACGCCGAATGGACCGACGCGATGACCAGATCCAGCGCGGCGAGGCAGTCGTCCGCCAGATCGAGCGTGCCGTCGGCGTGGATGTCGCACTCGATTCCCGCGAGCAGGCGCACGCCGGCGCCGTCTGCGTCGAGCCGCCGGACGCGGTCCGCGTGCGCGAGCGCGCGGCGTTCGTCGAGGCCGTTCGCCATCGCCAGCGACTGACTGTGATCGGTGACGGCGATGTACTCGAGACCTGCTTCCCGCGCCGCCGCCGCCATCGTGCGCACGTCGTCCTTGCCGTCGCTCTCGGTGCTGTGCGTGTGCAGGTCGCCGCGCAGGTCCGTGCGTTCGACGAGCTGC
>DASQHH010001017.1:0-6492 GCA_035632195.1 Vicinamibacterales bacterium | reverse complement strand
ATCTCGTCGAGGTCTTCGCGCTGGCAGCGGACGGTGTGATCCACGGGCGCACCGATCTCGATCGTGATGCCGCGGTCTTCGTGCAGGCGGCGAAGCGCCCGCGCGACGCCTTCGGCCGACGCCGCGATCGGTGCCCGCGCGCCCGGCGCCGCCGCGGACGCCGCCGCCCGCGCTTGGGCGAGGTGATAGTCGATCTGACGCTGGACGCGGTCGATCTGTTCGCGGATCGCGTCGCCGAAGTCGTGCTGCCCGGCGGCGCGCGCGCGGTCGGCCTCCTGCGCGATGATCGCGAGCGGCGTCTTGAGGCCGTGCGCCAGATCCCCGGCTTTCGAGATGGCGCGTGCGACGGCGCGCTCGCGCTGATCGAGCAGGACGTTCAGGTCGTCGATGAGCGGCTGCACTTCCTCGGGATAGTCGCCGACGATTCGCAGCGCGCCGCCCTCGCGCACGCCGGTCAGCCGGTGGCGCAGCTCGGCGAGCGGCGCGAGCCCTCGCGCGAACTGATACAGCCCGGCGAGGAAGCACGCGGCGATGGCGACGGAGTAGCCCAGCGCGTTCGCGAAGGTGCCGTGGATGATGAAGACGACGATCGGATGTCGCGTGACGGCGCGCGTGGCGAGAACCGCCGTCAGCATGAGCGCGCCGATCGTCCAAAGGGTGATACCGATGACGACGCGGCCGCGCAGTGAGGGCGGCTTCATCCGCGGTCGCTCTTGTCGATGCGGTAGCCCAGTCCGCGGACCGTTTCGATGAATGACGCGCCGAGCTTGCGTCGAAGACGCGCGACGAATACTTCGACCGTGTTCGAATCGCGGTCCGCGTCCTGTGCGTAGATGTGCTCCGTCACCTCCGTCTGTGAGACGACGCGGCCGCGGTGGTGCATCAGGTACGAAAGAACGCGGAACTCGTGGGCCGTCAGCCTGACTGGCGCGCCGTTCCGCGTGACGCGAGCGGCGCGCGGATCGAGCGTCACGGCGCCGACGGTGATGGCGGGGGCCGCCTGGCCGCCGGCGCGGCGGATCAGGGCGCGCAGCCGCGCGAGCACCTCCTCCATCCTGAATGGTTTGGACACGTAGTCGTCCGCCCCGCCGTCGATGCCTTGGACCTTCTCGTGCCAGCTGCCGCGAGCCGTGAGGACGAGCACCGGCACCTCGATGCCCGACTCGCGCCAGCGTTTGAGGATGGTGAGTCCGTCGACCTTCGGCAGTCCGAGATCCAGGATGACGGCGTCGTACTGTTCCGTCAGGCCGAGGAAATCGGCGCGGCGGCCGTCCGCAGCCCGGTCGACAGCGTACCCCGCGTCGGTCAACGCGGCGGCCAGCTGGCGCGACAGCGCGGGCTCGTCTTCGGCGACGAGAATCTTCACGAGAGCGTTATAGCGCAACCGACCCTGAACGCCGGCTGAACGCGCCGCTACCTAAGCGGGCGTGTCGAACACGTGTCGGGCGAATCGGCAGGCATGCCAGAGGCATGGGCAGGCAAGCCACAGGAGTGGGAAAGCCTGTCGGAGTCGCGGGAAGTCTTGTCAGACCGGCGGAAAGCCATGTCAGAGCCAGCGAGCAGACGCGTAGGGCCGGTAACTGCCGGCCTAGAGCCCCGCCCACCCCCATTGTCGAGGTCGAAAGTTCTCGCGCCGACGGACGTACGGGCGCTCTTGAGCCAGAGGACCAAGATAAGTGAGCATATAACACTAATATCATCTGCTTGACACACGCTCATATGTGGCGTAGTATTGCCCTCACAGCCCGGGAGACCCGGGCAAGTCTCAGCGATATGTGAGGAGCCCAAATGTCGACCAAAGGCAAAGTCATCGGTATCGACCTCGGCACCACCAACTCGGTAGTCGCGGTCATGGAAGGCGGCCAGCCGGCCGTCATCGTCAATCAGGAAGGCGCGCGGCTGACGCCATCGGTCGTCGCGTTCAACAAGGACGGCGAGCGGCTCGTCGGGCAGGTTGCCAAACGGCAGGCTGTGACGAATCCCGAGCACACGGTGTTCTCGATCAAGCGCTTCATGGGGCGGAAGTTCGATGAAGTGACCAGCGAGACCGCGCGTGTGCCGTACAGAGTCGTCCGCGCGAGCAACGGCGACGCGTGGATTCAGGCGCGCGACAAGAAGATGTCGCCGCCGGAAATCTCCGCGATGATCCTGCAGAAGCTGAAGCAGGCGGCGGAGGACTACCTCGGCGAGCCGGTCAGCGACGCGGTCATCACCGTGCCCGCGTACTTCAATGACGCGCAGCGCCAGGCAACCAAGGACGCCGGCAAGATCGCCGGCCTCAACGTCCAGCGCATCATCAACGAGCCGACCGCGGCCGCGCTCGCATACGGCCTCGACAAGAAGAAGGACGAGACGATTGCCGTCTACGACTTCGGCGGCGGCACCTTCGACATCTCCGTGCTCGAAGTTGGTGAGGGCGTCGTCGAGGTCAAGGCGACCAACGGCGACACGCATCTCGGCGGCGACGACCTGGACGACCGCGTCATCGACTGGCTCGCCGCGGAATTCAAGAAGACCGACGGCATCGACCTCTCCAAGGATCGGATGGCGCTTCAGCGGCTGAAGGAAGCGGCTGAGAAAGCGAAGATCGAGCTGTCCACGGCGATGGAAACGGACATCAATCTGCCGTTCATCACCGCGGACCAGACCGGTCCGAAGCACCTGCAGCTCAAGCTGTCGCGGGCGAAGCTCGAGCAGCTCGTCGACGACCTGCTGCAGCGGACGATGGGTCCGGTGAAGCAGGCGCTGGCGGACGCGGGCGTCGACCCGAAGAAGATTGACGAGGTCGTTCTCGTCGGCGGCTCGACCCGCATGCCGAAAGTCCAGCAGCTGGTGAAGGAGTACTTCGGCAAGGAGCCGCACAAGGGCGTCAACCCGGACGAAGTCGTGGCGATCGGCGCCGCGGCGCAGGGCGGCGTGCTGACGGGCGAAGTCAAGGACCTGCTCCTGCTCGACGTGACCCCGCTGTCGCTCGGCATCGAAACGCTCGGCGGCGTCATGACGACGCTGATCCCGCGCAACACGACGATTCCGTCGCGCAAGAGCGAGGTCTTCTCGACGGCAACGGACAACCAGACGAGCGTCGAAGTCCACGTGCTGCAGGGCGAGCGGCCGTTCGCGCGCGACAACCGCACGCTCGGCAAGTTCCACCTGATCGGCCTCCCGCCGGCGCCGCGCGGCGTGCCGCAGATCGAAGTGGCGTTCGACATCGACGCCAACGGCATCGTCAACGTCACGGCGAAGGACATGGCGACCGCGAAGGAGCAGAAGATCACCATCACGAGCTCTAGCGGCCTGTCGAAAGACGACGTCGATCGGATGGTGAGGGACGCGCAGAGCCACGAGGCGGACGACAAGGCGCGCCGCGAGCTGATCGATGCGCGCAACCAGGCGGACTCGCTCGCGTATCAGGTCGAGAAGTCGGTCAACGAGAACCGCGAGAAGCTGCCGGTCGGCGATTTGTCCAAGGTCGAGGCGGCGATCGCAGCGGTCCGAAAGACGAACGAGTCCGACGATCTCGAGGCGATTCGCCGGGCGACCGACGAACTGCAGCGGGCGTCGCACGCGATCGCCGAACAGCTCTACAAGTCTGCGCAGACGCCGGGCAGCGCACAGGGTCCGCATGACTCGAACGTCAAGGATGCAGAAGTCGTCGACGGCGAATACGCCGAGACGCGATAAGAGGAGGAAGAACCATGACACTTGTACGTTGGGATCCGTTTCGCGAGCTGTCGCAGCTGAGCGTCGGCTCGTTCGTGCCGCCGGTGGACGTCTACTCGACCGGCGACCATGAGATCGTGCTCAAGGCCGAACTGCCCGACATGACGCGCGAGGCCATCGACATCACCGTCGAGGACGACACGCTGACCATCAAGGGGGACAAGAAGTTCGAGGACGGCGTAAAGGACGATCAGTTCCACCGCATCGAGCGGCGCTACGGCTCGTTCAGCCGCTCGTTCTCGCTGCCGCAGACGGTCGACGCCGGAAAGGTGACGGCCGACTACAAGAACGGCGTGCTCACAGTGCGCCTGCCGCTGCGCGAGGAAGCCAAGCCGCGGCAGATCAAGGTCGACATCGCCGCGTAAATCGCGAGTGGGCAGGCAGGGCGGGTGGGCAGGTCGGCAGGTGACGTCACCTGCCTCACCTGCCTTACCTGCCCTACCTGCTCTGCTCGCCCTACCCGGCCTGCGTGCCTGCGTGTTACTGTCTATGTCCGACATGGACGAGACGACCTCAGTCCCAGAAAATCCTGAGGCTCCGGTCATTCCCAGCGAGCCGGCGCCTCCCATCCACAGTCGTTTTCTGTTCGTCGACGTTGCCGCGCTGCGCGCCAAGCAGTTGCGGCGGGGCGCGCGACCGCGCCTGGCCGAGAATCCACCCGTCCCGCTTCATAAGGCGGAGCGGGTTGCCATGGAAGAAGTGCGCCGCGGGCTGGTCTATTACGACGTCCCCGCGCGTCGCGCTCCCGGAAGCGACGACAGCGAGGCCCCCTCGTGAGCATCAACGAGCTCCAGCCAATCGTGTTCGGGACTGTCGAAGGACTGGTCGCGACGTCTCTCGTGGTTCTCGCGGTGTTCGTCGGATTCTGCGTCCTCGTCGGATTCACGAAGACCAAACGGACCGCCGGAGCCGGCAAGGTCGTGAAAAGCCTCGAGGAGCGCATGTCCCATCACGCCGTCGAATACCTGTCCCCGACCGCGCCCCGGGGGCCGGCCGACCAGCTGAAGGCCCCGGAACTTCTGGAGGCCGCCGCTCGTAAATAACGGTAGCGCGAGGTCATTATGTTCTGCCTGCTGACGCTGCCGTTCAAACTGCTGTTCGGGGTCCTATTCCTGCCGTTCCTGCTGGTGCGGGTATTCATCAAGGCGCTGATGGCGCTGATCATGATTCCGATAGCCCTGATCGTCGCGGCGGTGTCCATTGGCGCCGTTCTCCTCGCCCTTGGACTCGTACTGGCGATTCCACTGCTGCCGTTCGCGTTCGCGGCGCTGTTCGTCTGGGCGATCGTGCGGCTGGCTACGCCACGCTCTCGGGCTGCCATCTGAGCCCGAGATTGATGATGCGCTGGAGCACCGTCTCGTAGGACAGCCCGGTTCGTTCGGCCGACGCCGCAAAATCCTCGCCTTTCGCAATCTGCGGGTTCGGGTTGGCTTCGAGCACCCATACGTGTCCCGCCTCGTCGAGCCGCAGGTCGATGCGCGCGTACCCGCTCAGTTCCAGTCCGCGGAACGCGCGCTTGCAGACATGCTGAATCTCTGACGCCTGCGTGTCGCTCAGGTCCTTCGCGGGGCCGCTGTCAATCCCGTATTTCTTCTGGTACTTGACGCTCCACTTCACCCGATCCGTTGCGATGCGCTTCGACCCCTCCGGCATGTTCGTGAAGAACAGCTCCCACACCGGAAGCGCTTGCAGCGCCTGATTGCCGAGGATGCCGACGTAGAGCTCGCGGCCCTCGATGTACTGCTCGACAATCGCCGCCGTTCCCACGCTCTCGTGGATGAAGGCGACGCGCTCCTTCAGCTTCTCGTCGGAGTCGACGACGGACGCCTGCGAGATGCCAATCGACGCCTCTTGTGTCAGCGACTTCACGATGAGCGGAAACGTCAGCCGCTTCGGTCTGCGGACCGGCCGTCCGATGCGGCAGACCTCCGACTCCGGCACGCGGATGCGGTGGTACGACAACAGCTTCTTCGACAGAGATTTGTCGCGCGCGAGGAGCAGGCCGCGCGGGTTGCAGCCGGTGTAGGACAGCTTCAGCAACTCGAGGTGCGACACGACGTTCTGGTCGAAGATCGTGATGTCGTCGAATCCTTCGAGGAGGTTGAACGCGATGTGCGGCTTCCACTCCGTCGCCAGGCGGCGGATCTCGCTGAGGTCGTCGTGCACCGGGAGCGTCCGGACTTCGTGTCCCATGGCCGTCAGCGTCGAGACGACGTCATACTCGGTGCGCCACGGCGCGGACGCCGTGTCGGTGCCCTCGGGCACCGTGGCCGGTGGGATCAGGTGGCGGTGCACGAGGGCGACGATGCGCAGCTTTGGGACGCTCACAGGGCGACCCGGTGTCGGCCGCTGTGCAGATAGTTCATCGTCTGCACGGTCAGGAAGACCATGAAGTCGTTCTTTGTTTCTTTTTCGGATTCGGTGAGGTGCAGGTTCTGCTCGCGGCACCGGGCGATGATCTTCTCGATGAGCTGATCGATCGTGTACTGGTAGCTGTCGGTGAAGCTGGCGACCGTGCTGCGGACTTCGCGCCGGATCCGCCGGATGAAGCGCGCCGCCGACAGGTTCTTGGCGTAGTCGGGTGCGTCGGAGAACAGGTTGCGCAGGTCGCTGTCGTAGAAGGCCGGGTGATCGAGGCCGTAGTGCTCGCGCTTCCTGCGGTAATGCTCGCCGAGCGTTTTCTTCAGCTTCGAAACCGGATCCACCTCGCGCTTCGTGCGAATCCTCGGTCTGTGCGTCGCCACAGTTCGCATGAGGCGATCGACGTACTGC
>DASQHH010001016.1:0-2393 GCA_035632195.1 Vicinamibacterales bacterium | reverse complement strand
CGATCTGCGGAACATGCCCGAACGCGGCGTCATCGGCATCGGTGAGCCGCCGACGGTGTCGACCGCTTCGGCGATCGCGAATGCGGTCAGGAACGCGACCGGTGCGACGATCCGCAGCCTGCCGCTGCACCCGCACAAGGTGCTGGCGGCCATCGAACAGGAACGGGCCGGGGGAACGATATGAAGGCCTTCGAATACGTCAACGCGGCGAACGAGCGCGAGGCGGTCAGTGCGCTGAAAGTCGACGGCATCGCGCTGCCGATGGCCGGCGGACAGGATCTGCTCGCGCGCATGAAGGATTACATCGATTCACCCGACCGCGTGGTCAACATCAAGGGCGCGCTCGACGCAGCCGTGACGCAGATGCCGGACGGCGGCCTGAAGATTGGCGCGGCGATGAAGATCATCGACCTGTTCGAACACCCGCAGGTCCGCCGGCTCTATCCCGCCGTCAACGCGGCCGCGATCGAAGTCGGCACGCCGCAGATCCGGCATCAGGGCACCGTCGGCGGCAACGTCAATCAGCGTCCGCGCTGCTGGTATTTCCGGAACGAAGAGTTCGTCTGCTACAAGAAGGGCGGCTCGCGCTGCTTTGCCGTCAACGGCGAGAACCAGTATCACGCGATCTTCGGCAACGAAGGTCCGAGCCACATCGTCCATCCGTCGAGCCTCGCGGTGCCGTTCGTCGCCTACGGCGCGAAGTTCCGCATTGTCGGGCCGAACGGCGAGCGTGAGATCGCGGCTGCCGATTTCTTCACGATGCCGACGCTGCAGAACGTCATGAAGGAGAACGTCCTCGGAGACGAAGAACTGCTGACACACGTCATCCTGCCCGCGCCGGGGAACGTGAAAACAGGACACTACGAAGTCCGCTACAAGGCGTCGCACGACTGGCCGCTCGCCTTCAGCACCGTCGTCCTCACGATGAACGGGGCAAGAGTCAATTCCGCGCGTGTCGTTCTCGGCGCCGTGGCGCCTGTTCCCTGGCGATCCAAGCCTGCCGAAGCGGCGCTTGCGGGAAAAACACTCGACGAGGCGGCGGCGGACGCCGCGGGTCAGGCGGCCGTCACCGAGGCGAAGCCGATGAGCGGTAACGAGTACAAGGTGCAGATTGCGAAGATTGCGGTGAAGCGCGCGGTGATGCGCGCCGCCGGGTTGGCAACGGTTTAGGTGATTTTATGGAACATCTGACGTCGCCCAAGGTCATTGCCGGCACGCACTGTCTCCACCTGCGGCACAAGGGGATGTACGTGACGTCGAGTCCATATCCCGAGGAATCGCAGTTCTACGATTCCTACGATGCGACGGCCTACTGGTGCATCAAGACGCAGCGCGGATTCGGTCCGGACAACCAGCCGGTGCGTCCGGATGCCTGTCAGAACGGCCGCGACTGCTGTTGTCACTAACGGCGCGGGGTGTGTCCCTTCATTTGCCTGTGAGACCGAACAGCACCGTGCCGATCGCCGCGTAATCGAGATCCGCTCCGCCCTTTGCCACGAGCGCGTTGACCAGTTGAGTAACGATGGCGGTCCCTGGCATTGCGACGCCGTTCGCGGCTGCCGCCTCGTTCGCCAGCCGCAGATCCTTCTGATAGAGCTTCGTCCGAAATCCCGGCTTGTAGTTGTCGATGAGCATGCGTTCGCCATGGACCTCGAGCACGCGGCTGGCGGCGAAGCCGCCGAGGAGCGCCTGCCGCACGCGCGCTGCATCGACGCCTGCTTTTTTCGCGAGCGCGAACGCTTCGCTCACACCGGCTAGCGCTCCGCCGATGGCGATCTGATTGCAGATCTTGCACACCTGTCCGGCGCCGGATCGGCCGATATGAACGATGCGTTCCTTATTGCCCATCGCTTCGAGAATCGGCTTCGCGCGTGTGAACGCCGCCTCATCTCCTCCGACCATGATGGACAACGTGGCGTTGATCGCACCGATCTCGCCACCGCTGACAGGCGCATCGAGCATCGCCGCGCTCTTCGCTGCGACCGCGGCCGCCAGCTTCTCCGTTGCGGTCGGCGAAATGCTGCTCATGTCGATGACCAGCGCGCCCTTCTGGAGCGCGGTCAGGACGCCGCCGTCACCGGCCAGCACCTTTTCGACGTCTGGTGTGTCGGGCAGCATCGTGATGACCACCGTGGACTGCTTCGCCAGGTCCGCGGGCGACTCTGCTGCCTTCGCTCCGGCCTTGACCACCTCCTCCACGGGGCCGCGGCTCCGGCTGTGCACGATCAGCGAAAAACCGTTCTTGATAAGGTTGAGCGCCATCGGTCTTCCCATGACGCCAAGGCCAATGAATCCAATCGTTTCCGACACAGCTGGGTGACCTCCATCCCCGTGGTCGACGGGGGCGTATAATCCTACCTGCGAGGTTCTGTATGAAACGAGGGGTTCTTATC
>DASQHH010001015.1:0-3134 GCA_035632195.1 Vicinamibacterales bacterium | reverse complement strand
CGATGCTCCTGCGCGACGCGATGCAGCAAATCGTTCCGTACATCGAGAGCATCCGCCTCGTCGATCAACTCGCCGCCAACGCGGCGAACGCCGAACGGGAGCGAATCGGGCGGGATCTGCACGACTCCGTGGTCCAGTCGTACATCGGACTCGAACTCGGACTCCGCGGCATCCAGAACAAGCTCCAGCGCGACATCGGGCCCGTCAGCGAAATCGATCGTCTCATCGATCTCGCGCGCGCCGGGGCGGTCTCGGTTCGCGACGTCGTATCCGGTTTGAAGGAGGGGAATCGTTCGCGCGGGCCGCTCGCGGAGTCGCTCGCGCGGTACATCGAAACGTTTCAGCAGGTCACGGGAATCGGCGTTCGACTGACGGTCGAGCCCGACCTGAAGCTGAGCGAGCGCGTCGCCGGGGAAGTCTTCCACATCTGCATCGAAGGACTCAGCAACATCCGGCGGCACACGACGGCGACGCAGGCGGCCCTCGGGATTCTGTCGGCAAAGGGCGACGTCGTCGTTCGCATCGAGGACGTGGGAGCCGATCGCACGCCGCCCGATTTCACGCCGAAATCCATCGACGCTCGCGTGGCATCGCTCGGCGGGCGCGTGACGGTTTCGCGCGGAAGTCCCGGCGGCTCCATCATCACTGCCGAAATTCCGCTGTAGACCTATGCCTTCTTCGCATGTTGGCGGCTCGCTCCGTATTCTCGTCGTCGAGGATCATGCGGTGGTGCGCGCCGGCCTCAAGATGCTGATCGAGAGCCGGACCGGCATGACGGTCGTCGGCGAAGCCCGCACCGCTTCCGAGGCGATCGAGCTGGCGGGGCGGTCGAGACCCGACGTCGTGCTGCTCGATCTGGATCTTGGCGATCATTCCGGACTCGATTTCATCGGTCAGATTCAGGCGGCGGCGGCGGGCGCAAGAATCCTCATCCTCACCGGGAGTCGCAGCACCGATACGTACCAGGAGGCGGTCCGGCGCGGGGCTCGAGGCGTCGTCGTCAAGGACCAGGCAGCCGACACGCTCTTGCGCGCGGTCGAGAAGGTGCACGCCGGCGAGTTGTGGCTCGATCGCGCATCGACGGCAAAGCTGCTGGAGCGGATGAGCTCGGGCGCGCACGATGTGGACGCCCGCAAGATTCAGTCACTGACCACTCGCGAGCGCGAAATCGTCGCGTTCATCGCGCGCGGATTCAAGAATCAGGATATCGCCGACCGCCTGGGCATCAGCGAAATCACCGTCCGCCATCATCTGACGTCGATTTTCAGTAAACTGGAAGTCACAGATCGGCTCGCCCTGGCGCTGTACGCCTTCCAGCACCGGTTGGCCGAGCCGCCCCGAGCCTGAACGACAGGCACATTTGTGCTACGTGGCATGGCACCGGACGGCCGGCCGAGATTGGTCGTCTGCGCCGATGCCGTCAGGCCGCCTCATCGGGTTCAATGTCAGGCTTACTCCTACTCAAGGGATCATGTAATGCGTCCGCGTGCGAATCGGGTTCCCCTCGAACTGGCAGTGTCGTTCCGCGAGCTGCCATTAACCGGCCGATGGCATGCCGGGCGAACAGTGAACATCAGTCAGACCGGGGTCCTGTTCCGATCGCCCGGCGCCGGCCGCGAACTGTCCGTCGGCACGCCGCTCGAGTTCGTGCTGCTGCTGTCCGCGAACGGCGGCGCGGAAGACGCGACCGGGGTTGCGCACTGCACAGGCCGGATTGTCCGGCAGGACGACAGTCAGTCCACCGGCGGAATCGTGGCCACGATCGATGAATACCAACTGACCCGCGTGCCCGCGATATCGTCGTCAACCCGCTGGACCGACAGCTTCATCGATCGAGTGGCGTCGACGGCAACGTCGCCGATCGACGTCGATCTGAACATCCCCGACATCGAACTGGCGATCGGCCTCGATGTGCCGGTCCTGATTTCAGGCGGCGACCGCACGGCGCGGAGAATTGCGGCGGAGCTCGTGCACTCGCGCGGGATCCGCCGTCTCAGCCCATTCGTCCATTTCCGTTGCGACGACGACCGGCAATTGGACGAGGGGGGCGGCTGGCGCCGCACGCTTGCGCGCGCAGCGGGCGGCACACTGTTCCTGGACGACGTCGACGTGATGCCCTCGAGCATGCAGCAGGAGCTGCTGCAATTCCTGACGACGACCCACTCCGACGTGCGGATCATCGCCGGGGCGAACCGCTCGCTGCACGCGCGCGTCGCGGGGGGCTCGTTCGCGCCGCCGCTCTACTATCGGCTCAACGTCATCCATCTCGAATGCGTGATGGTGGGCGCGACGGTCGCATAACATCGCCGCAATTCCTGGCCAGCCCTTTACGCTTTCGATACAATGGTTGTTCGCGCCGGCACGAACAGGCCGGTGCTCAGACTCACGAGCTTCCTTCAGGCATTTGTAATCGGATGACATCGCCGGATTCAGCCTTTGACACCGATGTGGCCATCATCGGCACGGGACCTTATGGCCTCTCAGCGGCGGCGCATCTGGAGGCAGCGGGATTTCGAGTCCGCGCGTTCGGTGAGCCGATGGCGTTCTGGGCCAACACGATGCCGGAAGGAATGCTGCTGCGCTCTCCGCGGGTCGCGTCGACAATCGCGGATCCGGGCCGCGCGTTCACCCTCGAATCATACGAAGCGTCCGCCGGCCTCGCGCCGGCAGCCCCCGTCCCGTTGTCGACGTTCGTTGCGTACGGCCGCTGGTTTCAGCAGCACGCGGCTTCTTTCTCCGATCCGACCGCGGTGCGGCAAGTGATTGGCCAGCGTGTGGGGTTCCAGATCATGCTCGCAGATGGCCGCCGTCTCACGACTCGCCGCCTGGTGGTCGCTGCCGGCATTGGCCCGTTCCGAAGCCGACCGGCGGTATTCGATTCACTGGCGCCCTCGAGCGTTTCTCATTGCTACGAAGGCCGGAAGATTGCGGAATTCACCGGTAAGCGCGTGGCCGTCATCGGAGCGGGGCAAAGCGCACTCGAATCGGCGGCGCTGCTCCACGAACGCGGGGCGGATGTGGAGATCATCGCCAGAATCGCCCAGTTGCGATGGATCGGCGTCCATGGGTGGCTTCATCACCTGGGTCCGCTGTCGGCGATGCTGTACTCGTCGCACGATGTCGGTCCCATCGGC
>DASQHH010001014.1:0-10474 GCA_035632195.1 Vicinamibacterales bacterium | reverse complement strand
TGACGCCGTGCACGAGCGCGACGCGGAAGTCGCCGGCAGCCGACAGCTTCAGCAGTCGGTTCAGCGCCGCGTCCTGTTCTGAGGTCAGTGCTCTGACTGCGGTCGGACTGCGGTCCCACCCCGGTACGACCGCAGTCCGACCTGTGTCCTGAAACGGGTCACGGTCGATGCGGTCGTTCCGCAGACTGACGTAGCCGCGCTTCGCGAGGCGCGCGATGACGTCAGCGCCGAGACCTCGACGGGCGAGATCCGGCGTTGCGATACCGTCCGGCGCACCGGCGAGCAGCGCGAGCGCCTCCACCTGTTTCGCGCTTGGCCCGTTCGGCACGCTCGGCTGAAGCCCTCGCGCTACTTCCTGCCCCGCCGCCGTCAGCGATGCCACGCGGACGGTCTTGTGCGCATCGACGCGCGCACCACGGGCCATCGGCGGCAGCAGCGCGGGAATCGCGTCCCCCACCCCGCACGCGTAATAGTCCGCCGTCCATTGCGCCAGCGCGATGAGCTCAGGCGGCACGAACGACTCGCGGTCGAGCACCTGCACGACCGGTTTCACAGCGTGACCGTCCGCAGCCGCGTTGTGGGCGACGACCAGGCCGGTGACGCGGCGCGCGCCGAGCGGCACAACGACCCGTGCGCCAACCGGCGCGGATGCACCGTCAGGAACGCTGTACGTCAGAAGGTCGAGCGCGGGAACCGGGACCGCGACTGAAATCAGCAAGTCAGAAGCTTGAAGTCACAAGCCAGTCTGCAGCCGACGTGTGACAGCCGGGGTCACGCCTGCAAGTCGAGCAGCCGGCGGACCACCTTCATATCTTCCCAGACGTCGCGCTTCGACGAGGGGTTGCGGAGGAGATACGCGGGATGGAACGTCGGGATCAGCTTCGCGCCGCGAAACTCGTACACCCGCCCGCGGAGGCGCGAAATGGGATCCAGCGTGCGCAGCAGCGTCTGCGCGGCGAACTTGCCGAGGGCGACGACGACCTTCGGCTTCACGACTTCAATCTGTCTGAAGAGGAACGGTTCGCAGCTGTTGACCTCGTCCGGCTCGGGATTGCGGTTGCCGGGCGGACGGCACTTGATGACGTTGGCGATGTAGACGCCGGCGCGGGGAATCTTCAGGCCCTTCTCGATGATGTCCGTCAGCAGCTGACCCGCGCGGCCGACGAACGGAAAGCCCTGGATGTCCTCGTCCGCGCCCGGCGCCTCCCCGACGAACATCAGGTCCGCCTCGGGATTGCCGACGCCGAACACAATCTGCGTGCGTCCGAGCCCGTGCAGTTTGCACCGCGTGCAGTCGCCGATGTCGGTGCGGATCGCAACAAGCGCATCGGCAGGGCTGGCAAATACTGCCAACGGCTGAGCTAACGCAGGTCCGACCGTGGTCCGACTCAGGTCCGACTCAAGTCCGACTTCGGTCTGACCTTGGTCCGACTTCGGTCTGGCCGGGGTCCGACCGCGGTCTGACTGCCGCCAAGCGGGGTCGCGGCTGACGCCTTGGACGCCGAGCTCCGCCGCAAACTTCAGATGTTCTTAGAGCTGATCGGGATTCATTGATCGGAGACGATGGGTGCGCCGTGTCCTAAAGGACCCGGCCTACACGTGCACTGACGAGTTGCTCCACTCTATCCAGAATCGCCATCGCGACACGCGACTTCGACTGCAGCGGCAGGCTCTCCGCGCCGTCCGCGCCCACAATCGTCACCGCGTTGCTGTCCACGTCGAAGCCGGCGTCGGACCGCGACACGTCGTTGGCGACGATGAGGTCGGCGTGCTTCGTCTCGCGCTTGGCGCGCGCGTGTGCGACGACGTCCTCGGTCTCCGCCGCAAAACCGACCAGGATGGGCCCGGCGCCGGATTTGAGCCGCTGCTGCCCGAGCTCCTTCAGGATGTCCGTCGTCTTCCGCATCGTGATCGTCAGCATGTCGGCGTCCTTCGCGATCTTCTGATCCGCGCGCTGCACGGGCGTGTAGTCGGCGACCGCCGCCGCCATCACGACGACCTCGGACGCCGCCGCCCGCGCGCGGACGGCGTCGAGCATCTCGGACGCGCTCCGCACTTTGACGACTTCGGCCACGGGCGGTGCCTCGATCGACGTCGGACCGGTGACGAGCGTCACCGCCGCGCCACGCCGCGCCGCTTCCGCCGCAATCGCGTAGCCCATGCGCCCGCTCGAACGGTTGCCGACGTAGCGCACGGGATCGAAGTCCTCGTAGGTCGGCCCTGCGGTGATGAGCATCCGGCGCCCGCGCAGCGGCCCGGCCGGCCTCAGGATCGCTTCCGCCGCGGCGACAATCTCATCCGGCTCGGCGAGGCGGCCCTTCCCAATCCAGCCGCAGGCGAGGTAGCCCTCGCCCGGCTCGACGAACCGCACGCCGCGCGACGCGAGCGTGTCGAGGTTCTTCACGACCGCCTCGTGCGCGAACATGTTCGTGTTCATCGCCGGCGCGAGGAGCACCGGCGCGCGCGTCGCCGTGTAGAGCGTGGACAGGAAATCGTCTGCGATGCCGTTGGCGAACTTGCTGATGATGTTCGCCGTCGCGGGCGCGACGAGCAGCAGGTCGATCGTCGACGCGATCGAGATGTGCTCGATGTCGGCGTTGGCGCCCGGCTCGAACTGGTCGGTGATGACGCGGCGGCGCGTGATGGCTTCGAACGTCACGGGGCCGACGAATTTCGCCGCCGTCGCCGTCATGACGGCGACGACGTCGTGGCCGCGCTTCTGCAGTCCGCGCGCGACCTCGACCGCCTTGTAGGCGCCGATGCCGCCGGTCACCCCGAGCGCGACGAGACTCATGATCTACTCGGCGGCCGGCTCGGGCTCGACCTTCTCGATCTTCTCGACCGCTTTCGTGATGACTTCGGTCTGCGCGATCGTCGTCTTCTTGTGTTCGCCCACGGCGACCCGCGGGACGGATCCGGCGAGGAGCTGGCGCGCGCGGGCGCCGGCGGTGACGACGAATTCGAACGAGTTCGGCAGCTTGCTGCGGTCTATCATCTTTCTGTTCCTCTGGCGGCCCTGGAAGCGGTGGCCCCCACTACGCAAACGTTCTGATTATGCTTTCGGCTGTCCCGCGCATCCGCTCCAGCCGTGCGCGCTCGGCGGTGAAAATCGCCTGCAGCCGGTCCGAGGCCGGCTCCAACTCGTCGTTGACGACCACGAAATCGTACTCGGTGAACGCCGCCACTTCCTCGCGTGCCACCTGCAGCCGGCGCTGAATCGCCTCTTCGCTGTCCTTGCTGCGCCGCCGCAGCCGCTCCTCGAGCACCGCGAACGAGGGCGGCATCACGAACACCGACGCCGCGACGAGACCGCGCTTGCGGACCCAGCGGGTCCCCTGCACGTCGATCACGAGCACGACGTCGACGCCTGAATCGAGCAGCGCCTCGGTGTCGGACCTGCGCGTGCCGTACAGGTTGCCGAAGAGCTCCGCCCACTCCAGGAAGTCGCCCGCGGCGATCATCTCATCGAAGCGGACCCGGCTTACAAAATTATAGTCCACCCCGTCCGTCTCGCCGGCGCGCGCCGCGCGCGAGGTGTAAGAGCGTGACATTCTGAGCCCCGGCATCCGCGTCACGAGGCGCTCGACCAGCGTCGTCTTTCCTGCCCCGGACGGGGCGGACACGATGAACAGGAGGCCCCTACTCAACGTTCTGGACCTGCTCCCGCATCTTCTCCAGCTCCGCCTTCGCCGCGATGATCAGCTCGGACACCTTCAGGCCGTCGGCCTTCCAGCCCATCGTGTTGACCTCGCGGTTCATCTCCTGCAGCAGGAAATCGAGCTTCCGGCCGCACGGCTCGGCGGCGTCCGTCAGCGCCTGCCAGTGCGACACATGGCCGCGGAAGCGCACCACTTCTTCGCTGATGTCCGACCGCGCCGCCATGCGGACGATCTCCTGCGCCACGGCCGTCTCGTCGGCCGACAGCTCGGTCCGCAGCTCCTTTACGCGATCGGCAATCCGCGCTTCCATCCCGGCGCGTCCCTCGTCGGCCGCCAGCGCGATCTTCTCCACCAGGTCGGCGACGAACGCGCGGCGCTGATCGAGGTCCGCGCGCACGTGTTCGCCCTCGCGGGATCGCATCGTATCGAGGTCCGCCAACGCCTCTTCGACGACGGCGCGCGCGGCCGAGGACAGCCCGTCCTGCAGCGCCGGGTCGTCAGCCGCCTGCCGGTCGCGGATGGTGATGGCCTGCGGCAGCCGCAACAGGTCGCCCGGCGTCAGGGCGCCGGCCACAAGACCGCGCTCGCGCGCCTTCGCCATCGCCGACTCGAGCGCGCGGCCGAAGTCCTCGTTGAACTCGATGTCGACGCCCGGCGCCTGGCGCAGCTGCTGCGACAGGCTCAGCTCGACGCGTCCGCGCGCGACGTGCCTGCCGACGAGCGACCGCACATCCGCCTCGATCGCCGCCAGCGACGACGGAATCCGCAGCTGCAGGTCGAGATAGCGGTGATTCAGCGCCCGAATCGTGACGGTGACCGTCGCCCGTTCGTCCTCGCGCGTCACCGACGCGAAGCCGGTCATTGACTTAATCATGAAGCCATCAGCCGTCGGCCATCAGACATTTACGACGTCACCACTCTCCGTTCGGCAGGCGGCGTCGTGCCCCGCCGCCCCTCGAGCAGCTGCAGCTGATACAGCGCCGAATACACGCCGTCGGCGCGCGCCAGCAGCTCGTCATGACGTCCGATCTCGACGACGCGGCCGCGCTCGAGGACGATGATCGCGTCGGCGCGGCGGATTGTGGAGAGACGGTGCGCGATGACGAACGACGTCCGGTTCATCATGAGGTTCGCCAGCGCTTCCTGGACGACCAGCTCCGATTCGGAGTCGAGCGCCGACGTCGCTTCGTCGAGCACGAGGATCGGCGCGTTCTTCAGCAGCGCGCGCGCGATGGCCAGCCGCTGCCGCTGTCCGCCCGACAGCAGCTGCCCGCGCTCGCCGATCATCGTGTCGTAGCCCCTGTCGAGCGTCATGATGAAGCCGTGCGCGTTCGCCGCGCTCGCGGCCGCGATGATCTCCTGCTGCGTCGCGCCGGGCGTGCCGTACGCGATGTTGGCCGCGACCGTGTCGTCGAAGAGCACCGTGTCCTGCGTCACGATCCCGATCTGGCTGCGGATCGACTGCAGCGACACGTCGCGGATGTCGATGCCGTCGACGAGGATCGCGCCGCTCGTGACGTCGTAAAACCGCGGCAGCAGGTTGACGAGCGTGGTCTTGCCGGCGCCGCTGCGCCCGACGATCGCGATCATCTGGCCGGCGCGCACCGAGAACGAGACGCTGCGCAGAATCCTCCGCACCTGCTCGTCGTCGTACTTGAAGCCGACGTCGCGGAACTCGATCTCGTGCCGGAACGGCGGCATCGGCGGCGCGTTGGGCCGCTCGTGGACTTCGCTGTAGGTGTCGAGGATTTCGAAGATGTTCTCGGACGCCGCGAGCGCCTGCTGCATGTTCGCGTTGACGCGGCTCAGTTTCTTCGCGGGGCCGTACATCAGCACGAGCGTGCCCATGAACAGTCCGAAGTCGCCCGCCGTCAGCCGGCCGGACGCGATCTGGCTGCTGCCGTATGTGACGGCGGCCGCCATGCCGATGCCGCCGATCAACTCCATCAGCGGCGGCAGGCTCGAGAGCGCCGCCGTCACCTTCATGTTCGTGCGGAACAGCGTCATGCCCGCGCGCTTGAACTTCTCCGTCTCGAGCCCCTCCGTCCCGAACGCCTTGACGATGCGATGGCCGCTGAAGGCTTCGATGCCGAGGTGCGACAAATGCGCCAGCGCCTCCTGGCTGCGATGCGTAGTCCGGCGGACGCGCTGTCCGAGGCGAATCAACGGATAGACGATCAGCGGCGCGCTGGTCATGCACACGAGCGTCAGCCGCGCGTCCTTGTACAGAAGGAGAACGGCGTAGCCCACGAGCGCGAGCGATTCGCGTGCGAGATCCCCGACCGTCTCGGACACGACCTGCTGCACCTGGCCGACGTCGTTGTTGATCTTCGAAAGCAGCTTGCCGGTCGCGCCGTGGGCGAAGAAGCCGGCGGACTGATCGAGGATGTGGCGGAAGAGCGCGTTGCGCAGGTCCATCACGACGCGCTGGCCGACCTCGGCCATCAGGTACGACGACGCGTACGAGCCCAGACCCTTCAGCAGGTACAAGACGATGATCATCCACGCCGTGTAGGCGACGTACTGCTGCTTCGGCAGCACGTCGTCGATGACGTACTTGATCAGAAGCGGGAGGCCCGCGGACCCGACCGCGTAGATCAGCATGCCGACGACGGCCCAGCCGAGACGCCGCCGGTACGGCCGCGCGTAGGCAAACAGCCGCTTGAGAATCGCCCACTCGTCGGCGGACTGCGGCGGCTTACCGGTCGCCATATCCGTGGGGGTGCTGACGGTGCCAGTTCCAGGCGGTCTCGACGATTCTTTCGAGCTCGGCCAGCCGCGGCGTCCAGTGGAGCTCGGCGCGCGCCTTCTCCGGCGCGGCGTACAGGACGGCCGGGTCGCCGTCGCGGCGCGGACCGAGCGTCCAGGGCACTTTCCTGCCGGTCACCTTCTCGACGGCGGCGATGACTGCCTTCACGGAATGGGGACGTCCCGTGCCGAGATTGTACGCGCCAGATCTGCCGGTCTCGACAAGCGCCTCGAGCGCGCGCAAGTGGGCGTCGGCGAGGTCGCTGACGTGGATGTAGTCGCGCAGGCAGGTGCCGTCGGGCGTCGGGTAGTCGTCGCCGAAGACCTGCAGCCCCGGGCCGCCGCCCGCGGCCTGGAGCGCGCGCGGAATGATGTGGATCTCCGGCGAGTGATCTTCGCCGATCTCGCCGTCGGGGTCCGCGCCGGCCGCGTTGAAGTAGCGCAGCGCGACGGACTGCAGCCCGTGGGCGCGCGCAAAGTGCGGCAGCGCGCGCTCGACCGCGAGCTTCGTTTCGCCGTAGCTGTTGATCGGCTTCTGCGGATGCGTCTCCCTGATCGGCGTCTCGATCGGCTCGCCGTACGTCGCGCAGGTGGACGAAAACACGAAGCGTTTCACATCCGCGGCGGTCATCGCCTCGAGGACGCTCAGCGCTCCGGAAACGTTGTTGCGGTAGTAGCGGACGGGGTCGCGGACCGATTCGCCGACGTCGAGGAACGCGGCGAAGTGCATGACCGCCGACACGTCGTGACGGCGGAGCGTGTCGCGCAGCGTCGCGGTATCCGCGATGTCGCCTTCGACGAAGTCGCCGAACTTCGCCGCCTGCCGGTGTCCGGCGACGAGGCTGTCGTAGACGACGACGCGGTACCCGGCGCGCGTGAGCGCCTTCGCCGCGTGGCTGCCGATGTAGCCGGCGCCGCCGGTGACGAGAACCGTCCGCGAGCTACCGACCAATGGAGAAATACGTGAAGCCGAGCTCGCGCATGTGCCCGGGCGAGTAGAGGTTGCGGCCGTCGAAGATGACCGGCGCCTTCAGCAGGGTCCGCATCTTGCCGAAGTCCGGCTCGCGGAACTCGTTCCATTCCGTCACGATCGCCAGCGCGTCCGCGCCCGTGAGCGCGTCGTAGCTCTTGTCGCAGATCGCGATGCGGCCGTCGAACAGCTTCTTCGCGACCGGCGCGGCGGCGGGGTCGTAGGCGCGGACCGAGGCGCCGCGCTTGAGCAGCCCCTCGATGATCGGAATCGCCGGCGCCTCGCGCATGTCGTCGGTGCGCGGTTTGAACGCAAGGCCCCACAGGGCGATCGTGCGCCCCTCGACGCCCTTGAAGTGGCGATCCATCTTCTCGACGAGGCGCTCCTTCTGCGCGTTGTTCACGCGCTCGACCGCGTCGAGGATCTTGAAGTCGTACCCTTTGTCCTTCGCCGACTTGAGCAGCGCCTTGACGTCCTTCGGAAAGCAGCTGCCGCCGTAGCCGACGCCGGGAAACAGAAACGACGTGCCGATGCGGCGGTCCGATCCGATCGCCTTGCGCACTTGATCGACATCGGCGCCGACCAGCTCGCAGACGTTCGCGATCTCGTTCATGAACGAGATGCGCGAGGCGAGGATCGAGTTCGCCGCGTACTTGCACAGCTCGGCGCTCGCCGTGTCCATCATCATGATCGGCGCGCCCGTGCGCGTGAACGGTCCGTACAGCTCTTTCATCACCGCAGCCGCGCGATCGTCGCCGGGCTCGGTGCCGACGACGACGCGGTCCGGCTTCATGAAGTCCTCGATCGCCGCGCCCTGCTTCAGAAACTCCGGATTGCTGACGACGCTGAAGGGCTGCTGCGTCTCGCGCGCAATCGTCGCGTGCACGCGGCGCGCGGTCCCGACCGGCACCGTGCTCTTGTCGACGACGACGGTGTACTTGTTCATCGCGCGGCCGACGTCGCGCGCCACCGCGAGGACGTGCTGCAGGTCGGCGGAGCCGTCCTCGCCCTGCGGCGTGCCGACGGCGATGAAGACGATGGCCGACGCCTCGACGGCGTTCCTCAAGTCCGTCGTGAAGGTGAGACGGTCCTCCTGCGCGTTGCGGCGGACCATCTCCTCGAGGCCGGGCTCGTAGATCGGCATGCGCCCGGCGCGCAGTCCGGCAATCTTGCCCTCGTCCTTGTCGACGCAGATGCAGTCGTTGCCGTTCTCCGCAAGGCACGCGCCCAGCACGAGGCCCACGTACCCTGTCCCCACGACGGCGATCTTCATTTCACAATAAGATACTCCAACGGCAGGCCTTAAGGCCTGTCCTACCAACTCAGTGCGCGTCGTGATCGACTACCGGTCCGCCCTGCGCGAGCGCAGCGGCGTCGGCGAGTACACCCATCAACTCGCGCGCGCGCTCGTCGCCCGGCGCGATCCCGCCCTCGAGGTGACGATCTTTTCGAGCTCGTGGAAGGACCGCCTCGAGCGTCCGGCGGATCTCGCCGGCGCGAACGCCGTCGACCGCCGCGTGCCGGTGCGCCTGTTGAATCTGTCCTGGCATCGGCTGGGCTGGCCGCCAGTCGAATCGCTGACGGGACGCGAGTACGACGTCGCGCACTCGCTCCATCCGCTGCTGATGCCGTCGCGTCGAGCGGCGCAGGTCATCACGATTCACGATTTGAACTTTCTCTCGCATCCGGAGCGGACACGCGGCGAGGTCCGGCGCGACTACGTCGCACTCGCCGCCACCCACGCGCAGCGCGCCGACCGCATCGTCGTCGTCTCCGAGTTCACCGCGGGCGAAGCCGTGCAGAAGCTCGGCGTCCCGCGCGAGCGGATTTCGGTGTGCCTCGTCGGCGCGCCGGACTGGCCGCCGCTCGCCGAGCGCGCGAAGGACGGCTACGTGCTCTTCTTCGGCACGCTGGAGCCGCGTAAGAACGTGGGCGGGCTGCTCGACGCCTACGAGCTCTTGAGCGCTCGGCTAAAGCCTTCGCGCTCCTTTCCAGAACTCGTGCTCGCGGGCAAAGAGACCGCGGACGCCCGGCAATGGCTCGAACGGATCGCGCGGCCGCCGCTCGCGGGACACGTCCGGCACATCGGGTACGTCGATCCGTCCAGGCGGAGGGAGCTCTACGCCGGCGCGCGGCTGCTCGTCCTGCCGTCCTTTGACGAAGGGTTCGGGATTCCGGTGCTCGAAGCGATGACGCTCGGCGTGCCGGTCGTCGCGGCGAATCGCGGCGCGCTGCCGGAGGTGCTCGGCGACGCGGGGATCCTCGTCGATCCGGAGCAGCCGGCGTCGATCGCGGACGCGATCGCGAAGATGCTGACGGACGAGACCTTCGCATCGCAATCGATCGGCCGGGGCCTGGCGCGCGCGCGGACATTCAGCTGGACGGCGAGCGCCGGACGACTGGTCGAGGCGTACGCGCTCGCCGTCGAGAACCGCAAGCGGTCATGCGCATCGGCATAGACGCGCGCGAGCTGACCGGCAAGCCGACAGGCGTCGGCCGCTACCTTGCCGGCCTGCTGACCGACTGGTCGACCGGCGACGAGGCGCAGCAGCACGAGTTCGTGCTGTACTCGGCGCGGCCGCTCGAGATCCCGATCGACACCCGCCGCTTCGTCCCGCGCCTCGTGAGCGGCAGCGGCGGCACATGGTGGGAGCAGGTCGCCGTGCGCGCCGCCGCGCGGGCGGACCACCTCGACGTCTGGTTCGCTCCCGGCTACACCGCTCCCCTGCTCCTCGACGTCCCGATCGTCGTCGCGGTGCACGATCTGTCGTTCTTTGCGCACCCCGAGTGGTTCCGCATCCCCGAAGGCATCCGGCGGCGGTTCGTCTGCGAACGCGCGGTCGCGCGCGCGGGCGCCGTGGTGACGATTTCGGCGTTCAGCCGCCGGGAGCTCATCGATCGCCTGGACGTGCCGCCCGGGAAGATTCACGTCATTCCGCCGGCGATCCGTCAGCCATCAGCGACCAGCCATCGGCCATCAGCCATGGCCCCGAAGGTGCTCTACGTCGGATCGATTTTCAACCGCCGCCACGTGCCGGACCTGATTCGCGCGTTCGCCCCCATCGCCCGCGCCCGCCCGGACGCGTCGCTCGACATC
>DASQHH010001013.1:0-2486 GCA_035632195.1 Vicinamibacterales bacterium | reverse complement strand
CTGGAGAGAGCGCCGGGGGCCGGGTCGAGCGATTGGCGTTCCGGACTTCCGACGCTGACGGGATCGCTCGTCACGCTGCGCGAACTGCGTCTGACGGACGCGCCGTCGCTGCTGGCGATGCTCACGACCGAGGAAGTATCGCGATTCATTTCGCCACCGCCGACGACGATCGAAGGATTCGAGCGGTTCATTCAGTGGGCCCATCGCCAGCGCGCCGCCGGACAGTACGTGTGTTTCGCGATCGTTCCGCGCGACGGTGACGAGGCGGTCGGACTGTTCCAGGTCCGCGCGCTCGAGCCCGGTTTCCAGACGGCCGAGTGGGGCTTCGCGCTCGGGTCGCTGTACTGGGGCACGGGGATGTTCGTCGACGGCGCGCAGCTGGCGCTCGACTTCGCGTTCAGCGCGATGGGCGTTCATCGCCTGGAGGCGCGTGCCGCCGTGCAGAACGGACGCGGCAACGGCGCACTGCGGAAGCTCGGCGCCGTTCAGGAGGGCATCCTCCGCCGCTCGTTCCTCCGGCGCGGCGAATACCTCGACCAGGTGCTCTGGACCATCCTTGCGGACGAGTGGATGGAATCCAAGGCGATCTGGGGTCCTGACGTCATCGTTCATTAAGATCGAGCGCGGATGGATGTCCGCGCCTTCGACTTCAGTCTTCCGACAGACCTGATCGCCCAGGACCCGCTCGCGGATCGTTCCGCGGCGCGGCTCCTCGTTCTCGACCGCGGCGACGGGTCGATCACCCACTCCATCGTTGCGACCCTACCTGATCGGCTCTCGCCGGGCGATCTCGTCGTCGTGAACGATACGCGCGTGTTTCCCGCGCGGCTGCTCGGGCATCGCGTACCGA
This sequence comes from Vicinamibacterales bacterium, assembly GCA_035632195.1. Lineage (GTDB taxonomy): Bacteria > Acidobacteriota > Vicinamibacteria > Vicinamibacterales > CAVVIG01 > DASQHH01. The sequence continues at coordinate 1,636 of DASQHH010001013.1, read as the reverse complement.
GCGGCGGCGCCGTGGAGTGCCTGCTGATCCGGCCGCTCGGCGGAACCGATGGCTCCGACTGGGAGGCGCTCATGCACCCGGGCCAAAAGCTGGCGCCGGGCGCTCGTGTGGTGTTCGACGGCGCGCATCCGATTTCAGGGGAAGTCATCGAGCGGCGCTTTTTCGGCCGCCGGATCGTCAGACTTCGCAGCGAGAACGGCACGCCGCTCGACGCGGCGATTGACGCCATCGGACACGTTCCGCTGCCGCCCTATATCAAACGCGACGACCGTCCCGAGGATCGCGAGCGATATCAGACCGTGTTTGCGCACGAACGCGGGTCGGTCGCCGCGCCGACCGCCGGTCTGCACTTCACGCCGGCGCTCGTCGAGCGACTCAAGGCGCGCGGCGTCGAAATGACGTCGATCACCCTCCACGTCGGATACGGGACGTTTCAGCCCGTCCGTGTCGAACGTGTCGAGGACCACCGCGTCGAAAGCGAACGGTACACGATTGGTGCACGGGCCGCGGACGCGATCAACCACGCGCTGGACGGCGGCCGGCGGATCATCGCCGTCGGCACGACGACGACACGGACGCTCGAGTCGGTCGCGCGGGACCACGGCGGGCGCGTGGCGCAGGGTTCGGGAACGACAGACCTGTTCATTTATCCCGGATTTCCGTTCCAGGTCCTCGGCGGACTCCTGACGAACTTTCATCTCCCGAAATCATCGCTCCTGATGCTGGTGGCGGCCTTCGGCGGATTCGACGCGGTCCGGAACGCGTATCATGCCGCGGTGGCCGAACGGTATCGTTTCTATTCCTACGGCGATGCGATGCTGATCGTATGAAGTTTCCGTACGAAGAATTCGATCTTGCAGGCGTGAACACGTATCCGCTGAAGTCACGCAAGAGCAAGGCGCGCGTCGAAGACTTCGCGCGCCCGGTGGGGCCGGGCGCTGCGGTGGGCGCGCTGCTCGACTCGCTGCCGAACCTTCTTGCGGCAGCCGATCTCAAGCGCGTCGTCGGCGCGATCGTCGACGCGAAGCGCAACGACGGCGGCGTCGTATGGGGCCTTGGCGCGCACGTCGTGAAGGCGGGCCTCGGTCCGGTTCTCATCGATTTGATGGAGCGCGGATTCGTGTCGGCCATCGCCACCAACGGCGCCGCGATCATTCACGATTTCGAAGTCGCGCTCGTCGGGGCCACATCCGAGGACGTCGACGAGGCGCTCGGGCCGGGCCGGTTCGGGATGGCGGAGGAAACCGGCCGGCTGTTGAATGCGGCCATCGCGGACGGTGTGGCGCGCGGCGGCGGCATCGGACAATCGGTCTGCAGCTACCTGGCGGACCGGCAGCCGCAGTTCGCGCGCACGAGTCTGCTGGCGTCGGCGGCGCGGCTCGGGATTCCCGTCACCGTCCACGTCGCCGTCGGCACGGACATCATCCACATGCACCCGTCGGCGTCCGGCGCCGCGATTGGCGAAGGCAGCCTCAGGGACTTCCGTTATTTCGCGTCGAACGTCGCGCGCCTGGAGCGCGGCGTCTATCTCAATTGCGGCTCGGCCGTCGTGCTGCCGGAGGTCTTTCTGAAGGCGGTGGCGCTCGCGCGCAACCGCGGCATCGCGCTAGCCGGCTTGACGACCGTCAATCTGGAT
>DASQHH010001012.1:0-12422 GCA_035632195.1 Vicinamibacterales bacterium | reverse complement strand
TGACGCGGCGAGTCCACCTGCGCTCGCCTGAAGGCTCGCGCTCCTTGCTTTCCGTATAGACGACGACCTCGTTGCCGTGCCACGGCTCGACGGACGCGAAGAACCGCTTGCCGTCGATCTTCCCCACGCCCACATCACTCGCGCCGAGGCGCGGCGCCTTCTCGACGTGGCCGGCGGACAGCAGCGTCTTTTCAAATTTCATATTGTCGCCGCTGCCGGTTGCGCGATAGAGGGCGATGCCTTCGAAGCTTGCGACGAGGAACTGCTGGCGCTTGCCCGCATCCCACGTCACCGGACGCACGCGGTGGATGATGCCGGGGATCTCCGTCGTGACGACGTGCCGCTTCCAGTCCTTCGGGCTGTACCAGAAGATTGACGCCTTGTCCTGGTCGTAGGTCGGCGCGAGGCTCTTCTCTCCGATGAGCGGCGCGTTGATCAGTTCTTTCATTCCGTCGCCGTCGAGATCGGCCCACGCGACGTGATGCGACGTCGGGAACTCGTCGATCTTTTCCAGCTTCCACTCGCCGGTCGGATTCCCGCCGCTGCGCGCGATCCAGTTGATGCCGGCGCTGTTGGCCGCCTGCATGGCGAACGACGACTGAAAAGCCACTTCCGGAATGCCGTCGCCGTCGATATCGGCGACCGCATCGTTGACAATCTGCTGCGTATTCGGCGCGATGACGTGCTTCGCCCAGCCGGGGTTCTCGTACCACGCCAGCTCGGATACCGCCAACGAGTTCGCGATCACGTCGGGCTTGCCGTCCTTGTTGAAGTCGGCGACCGTCACCGCGTAGCCGCCCCTGAAGCTCGCATCGATATCGTGCGCGACGAAATCGACCGGTCCAGCCGGCCCGGCTCCGCGGAGCGCAGGAATGGCAATGGCAATCGCAGCGGCGGCGAAAATGGCCTTTTTCATGCCGCCATCATAGCGTGTAAGATGCTCTTTTCATTCGGCTTTTGAGGGGTTTTCCATGATGATGTCCGCCCGCGCCCGCCGCGTCGTGACGGCCGCGCTCTTCGCCGGCGCGTCGGCCGCGACGCTCGCCGCGCAGTCCACGCAGTCGTTCATCCGCGACCCGAAGATTCCGATCGACGCGGAGTACACCGCGAAGATCAAGGAATACACGACGCAGCCGTTCTTCAACTCGCCGCTGACCGACTATCTGCCGGCGTCGAAGACGGTGCCGACGCCCAAGGTCGTCCTCGGCGACATCGCGGGCGCGCCGGGCAAGCTGCCGTACGCCGAAGAGGTGTACGACTACATGCGGCGCCTCGAGAAGGCGGCGCCCGCGCGCGTCAAAGTCATGTCGATCGGGAAGACCGAAGAAGGCCGCGAGATGATCGCGGTCGCGATCGCGTCGGACGCGATCATGGCGAAGCTCGAAGAGAACCGGCAGCGTCTCGCCAAGCTGGGCGACCCGCGGACCATCAACATGGACGATGCGCAGGCGGAAGCGCTCGTCAACGCATCGACCCCGATCTACTACATCACGGGCACCATCCACGCGCCCGAGACCGGCGCGCCCACGGCGCTGATGGAGCTGGCCTATCGCCTCGTTGTCGACGACAACGAGTACATCAAGTCGATCCGCAACAACCTGATTACGTTGATCACGCCGGTCATCGAAGTCGACGGTCGCGACAAGATGGTCGACATCTACAAATGGCACCTCGCGCATCCGGGACAGCAGTGGCCGGGCCTCGTCTACTGGGGCAAGTACGTCGCGCACGACAACAACCGCGACGCGATGGGCGCGACGTTGAAGTTGACGCAGAACGTGCTCGACGCGCACAACCACTGGCACCCGCAGGTACTGCACGACCTGCACGAGTCGGTGCCGTATCTCTACGACAACACCGTCGGAGACGGTCCCTACAACGCGTGGATCGATCCGATCCTTGCCGACGAGTGGGAGATGATCGGCTGGAACAACGTCTCGGAGATGACGAAGTTCGGGATGCCGGGCGTTTTCACGCACGGCAACTTCGACACGTGGTCCCCCGGCTACCTGATGTTCATCGCCGCGCTGCACAACGGCATCAGCCGGCTGTATGAAACGTTTGGCAACGGCGGCGCGGACACCGTCGAGCGGACGCTCTCGCCGAACGAGTATGCGCGGACCTGGTACAAACAGAATCCGCCGCTCCCGAAGACGACGTGGTCGGCGCGCAACAACAACAACTACGAACAGACCGGCCTGCTGACGTCGCTCCATTACTTCGCGGCGAACAAGCAGCTGTTTCTGCGCAACTTCTATCTGAAGAGCAAGCGATCGATCCTGAAGGCGCGCACCGAAGGACCGGCCGCGTACGTGCTGCCGGGCGACGATGCGCATCCCGGCGCGCAGGCCGATCTGCTGAAGGTCCTGCAGAAGCAGGGCGTCGAGATTTCGCGCGCCACCTCGGACTTCACCGTCACGCTGCCCGGGAAACGCAACCAGGCGCGGCCCAACAACACGACGACGACGTCGGGTGGCAACCGCGGACCCGGCGGGCCGAGCGACGGGCAGGACGGGCAGGACAGGCGGGACGGGCAGGAAGAGAACCGCAACGCGCGGCCGCAGCCGACCACGAAGACGTTCCCGGCCGGCTCGTACATCGTGCGGATGGATCAGCCGTACTCGCGCATCGCCGATTCGCTGCTCGACTATCAATACTGGAGCCCGAACGATCCGCAGCGCACGCCATACGACGACACCGGCTGGACCTTCCCCGAGCTGTTCAACACGCAGGCAGTCCGAGTGACCGATGTCAAAGTGCTCGACGCGCCCATCGAGAAGGTCACCGACGCGCGGGCGAAAGGCGCCGTCACCCCGGAGCGCGAGGCTTCAGCCGAGCGGTCGGTCTTCGTGATCAACCACAACGCAGACCCTGCACTGGTCACGCTGCGGTATCAGTTCAAAGACGCGTCGTTCGAGGCCGCTGAGAACTCGTTCGAGGCCGCGGGCAGGAAATTCAACCGCGGTTCGTTCATCGTCAAAAACGTGTCGTCCGCCGATATGCAGAAGGCGGCCGCCGATCTCGGCCTGCAGGTGACGGCGATCGCCTCCGCGCCGTCCGTCAAGACGCACCCGCTGCGCGCCCCGCGCGTCGCCATCGTCCACACGTGGGCGTCGACGCAGACCGAAGGCTGGTGGCGCATGGCGTTCGACAACGCGAAGGTGCCGTTCACGTACACGAGCACCCAGCAGCTCGCGAAGGACGACAACCTGAACGCGAAGTACGACGTCATCGTGTTCCCGCCATCCGGCCGAGGAACGAACGCGATCGTCAGCGGCATGCCGATGTACGGCAACGCCCTGCCGTGGAAGAAGACCGCGGAGACGCCGAATCTTGGCTCGGAGGATTCGACCGACGACATGCGGCCCGGACTCGGCTGGAGCGGCGTCGCGCACCTGCAGGAGTTCGTCCGCAAGGGCGGACTGCTGCTGACGTCGATGGACACTGCGGACTTCGCTGTCACCACCGGCATGACGCCCGGCCTCTCGGTCGCCGCGCGCCAGCGGATGCGCATCATCGGCAGCGTCGTCCGGTCGAAGATGGTCGACGCGACGAGCCCGCTCGCGTACGGCTACACCGACAATCTCGCGATCTGGTGCGAGAACGGTCCGATCTTCAACGTCTCTAACCAGGTCGGCGGCGGCGGCGGACGTCGACTCGGACCCGACGACGGCGGCAATCGTCCGACGGGGCGAGGAACCACCGACGATCCCGATACGCCGCAGGGGCGATTGGGCGCAGAAGCCGAGCAGCAGCCGCGCGTCGACGTCTGGCAGGCGGTTCCGATCACTGAGGAGCAGCTGCGCAACGGCATCAACATCATTCCGCCGGCTCAGCGGCCGCGGGTCATTCTGCGCTACGCCGACACGCGCGACCTGCTCGTGTCGGGCCTGGTCGAGAACGGCGGCGAAATCGCGCAGCACCCGGCTGTCGTCGATGTGCCTTTCGAGAAGGGGCACGTCGTCCTGTTCTCGAACAATCCGATCTGGCGCGGCGAGACCGAGGGCAGCTACTTCCTCGTGTTCAACGCGCTGCTGAACTTTGACCAGCTCAACGCCGGGCGGAAACTGGATCCGCGGTAGCAAGGCAGGTACGGCAGGTGGGGCAGGTAAGGCGGGTGGGTAACGCCCTACCCGCCCTACCCGCCGACACGGACGTCTAACGGTCGGGAGGTACGAATGTCGCGAGCCGTTCTGTGTCTCGTGACCCTGGGGTTCGCCGCGCTGGCTCATGCCCAGCCGCCCGTGCGCGATACGTCCGCGGCGCGGCCGCCAGCGGCCGGCACTGCAGTCATTCGCGGCCGTGTCGCCGAGTCCGGCACGAACCGTCCGCTGGCACACGCGCTCGTCCGGCTGACCAATGCCACCCCGGGCTTCGAGAAGCTGGCCTCGACCGACACCGGCGGCCGATTCGAGATGGCGGAGCTCGCGCGCGGCACGTACACCATCGGCGCGAGCAAACCGAACTACCTGCCCCAGAACCGCGGCGAGAAGCGGCCCATCGGCCCGGGCGTTCCGCTCGAGATCGCCGACGGGCAGGTCGTCGAAGACGTGAACTTCGCGCTGCTCCATGCCGGAGCCGTCACGGGCCGGATCACCGACGAGTTCGGCGAGCCGCTCGCCGACACTCAAGTCAGCCTGATGCGGTGGTTCTTCACCAACGGCGAGCGGCGGCTGCAGGCGTCCGGCGGCAGTGCACCGACGAACGACCTCGGCGAGTTCCGCATATTCAACGTGCGGCCCGGGCAGTACATCGTCGGCGCGACGCTGCGCGCAAACTTCAGTCCTGGACCGAACAGCGATTCGGCGGATCGATCCGCGTATACGCCGACGTACTACCCCGGCACGCCGAACCCGAACGAAGGACAGCGACTGCGGGTCGAGCCGGGGCAGACCGTGACGGGCATGAGCTTCGCGCTGCTGCCGGTGACGTCGGCGCGCGTCACCGGCATCGTCGTCGATTCGCAGGGCAAGCCCCTGCCGAACGGCGGCGTCAACGCGATGACGCGCACGAACGGATTCGGCTTCGCAGGCGGCGGTCCGATTCGCGACGGAAAGTTTTCGCTCACGCTGACGCCGGGCGACTACACGCTGCGCGTGACCAAGCCGGGCGTCGGCGGGCCGCCGGCCGACAACGAGACCGCGGTTCTCGACCTGAACGTCTCTGGAACGGACATTTCGGATCTCATGCTCGTCACGCTGAGACCATCGACGCTGCGCGGGCGCGTCGTGTTCGAACAGACCCAGGCGGCGCTGCCCGCCACATCGACCGTCAGAGTCAACGCCGCGGCGATGCCGCCCGCATCACCGGGCGGCCCGTACACGACGCCGAAGGACGACATGACGTTCGAAATGAAGAGCCTGTCGGGGCGCGCGATGATCCGGGGGACGGCTTCCGGAGACTGGCGGCTTCGCCGCGTCACTCTGCATGGCATCGACATTACCGACACGGGCATGGAAGTCCCGCCCAACGCGACCGTCGACGGCCTCGTCGTGGAGCTGACCACACACCTGGCGCAGGTCGCGGTGCGCCCGATCGACGAGAACGGCGCGCCGACGCGCGATTGCATCGTCGTCGTCTTCGCGAAGGATTCCGCGCGGTGGACGCCGCAGACACGTTACGTCGCGGGCGGCAGTCCCAATATCGAGGGCGTGTTCCATCCACACATCGCATCGGGTGACTATCTGATCGCGGCGTTTCGCGACGAATCACCGTCGGGCCTCTGGAACGATCCCGACGTGCTCGCCCAGCTGAGAGAGTCCGCCGTTCCGATCACGCTGGCAGATGACGACGACAAGAAGATCGAGGTGAAGATCGGGCCCGCTCCGATCTACTGAATATGCCTTTAAGAGTTCTCCTCGGACTGCTCGCCGCCGCGGCGCCGCAGGTCAGCAGCCTGCCGCCACTCTCTCCACAGCAGCAGCAACAACAGCAGCAACAGCCGCCGCCGAAGGCGAACGCGGCGATCCGCGGACGCGCGACCGCTGCGGACACGAGCCAGCCCGCGCGTCGGACGCAGATCCGACTGAACCGGATCGACGGCGGCAGAAACGGCGGTCCGGCGTTCAACCTCGTCGTTTCGACTGACAGCGACGGCAACTACGAGTTCACGGGACTCGTGCCGGGACGGTACATGCTGACCGCGAGCAAGAACGGGTACATTCCGGAGCCGTGGGGCGCGACGGAAGCGAACGCGCCGCCCAAGCCAATCGAGGTCCAGGAGGGCCAGACGATCGAGCACGTCGACTTCACGCTGATCCGCGGCAGCGTCATCACGGGACGCATCTTCGACGAGACAGGCGAGCCGATCTCCAACGTTCAGGTCACGGTGCTGCGCGCGATGCCGGCCGGCGGCGATCAACGGCGGCTCGTGCCTGGCGGCCGCATGTCGTCCACCGACGATCTCGGCAGTTTCAGGATCTACGGACTTCCGCCCGGGGAATACGCCGTGCAGGCTACATGGCGGTCCAACGCTCCAAGCTCTGCGGAATCGCTGGGGCGAACCGGTTACGCGCCGACGTTCTTCCCCGGTACGACCGACGCGCTGAGCGCCCAGCGATTCACTCTCCGCGCGGGCCAGAGCGTCGCGGACGTCGTCATGTCGCTGATCCCCGTCGCAACGGTCCGGATCTCCGGATCGGTCGTCGACTCGCACGGCGCCGCCGTTCTCAACGGCTCCGTGCTGCTGACCCAGCAGCGCGCCGAGGGACCGGTGATGGGAATGATCATGAATACACCCGCGCCGATTCGAGACGGCAAGTTCGTGTTCCCGGGCGTCGCGCCCGGTCAGTACATCCTGCGGAAGATGCCCAACGGCTCCGCGGATGCCGGCGAGTCGGCATCCATCGACCTGAGTGTCGGAAACGATGACATCGCCGACCTGCGGGTGATCACGTCGCCGCCGCTCAGAGTCAGCGGCCGGATCGTCTTCGAATCCGGAGCGGCGCTTCCCCCGGCGCCGCCCCGGCTCATACTGATGCCGGCGACGCCGGGCATCGGCGTTGGTCCTCAGCAAAACGCGACCGCGAAGGACGACCTGACGTTCGAGCTCAAGGCGCCGCCGGGGATTTATCGATTGCAGGCGCAGACGATGCCGCCGTGGAACGTTCGTGCCGTGCGCATCGGCGGCGTGGATGTCATGGACGACGGCATCGAAGTAAAGCCGGGCCGCGACGTCACGGGCGTCGAAGTGGACGTCACCAGCCGCACGCAGACGATTACAGGGACCGTCTCCGGTTCGGCCGAGCAGGTCAAGGACTCGGGGGTGATCGTATTTCCCGCCGACGCGAAGCGGTCGAAGAACCCGCAGCGCTACGTGCGTCAGGCTCGTCCGGGCCCTGACGGCAAGTTCACCATCACGGGTCTTCCTCCGGGCGAATATTACGCAGTCGGGCTGGAACACTACTCGCTGGGACCCTTGCCCGACGCCGACTTCCTCGAGCGTCAGCGCCCGCGCGCCACGAGCTTCACGCTGCTCGAGGGCGACACGCGCGCGATCGATCTCAGGCTGAACGAGGTGCCGTGAGCGGTTCAGAACAAGTCGCCGTGCCAGTAGAGGATGTCGCTCGCCTGGAGCGGTCGCGCCGGCGTTCCCTGTAGCGTCAGCGGCTTGATCATCATCACGTCGCGCGGCTTTGCGCTCGATACGATTGCAATCTGCGGCGGACGGAAGTTCGCCGGCAGCCACGCCTTGACGGTCGGCCGCCGCTCGGCCGGCTCGCGTGCGACGAGCGTCTGCAGGATGGCGCCGACGCGCGCGCCCGACGGATCGCGATCGCCCAGGGAGTCGATCGTCCACTCTACTTTTCCTCCTGCAGCTTCGCGCCGCGCGACAATCGCGACGTACGCCACCGCCGATGCGCCTTCCTCGACGATGAAGAACTGGATCTCGCGAAGACCGGCAGTCCCGAGACCGGCGAGCAGCCGGCGCTTCGCGATCGCGTAGTGCACGAGATCGCGATCGCGCGTAAGGTGGAACCGGAACGGCGCCGCGCGCACGGCGCCCATCGCGGCGATGTCGGCCAGATCGCGGTCGTCGCCGGCGCGCACGAGCATCGCGGGCGCCCCGTACCGGTCCGATTCCACGACCCGCAGCTGCAGCTCCGTCGTTTCGAGCGGGACGAAGCCGAGTCGCGCGTAGTAAGCGGGATCGATCTCCGAAAACAGCAGCGCCAGATCGCAGCCGTCTCCGGCGGCGCGTTCGAGGACGCGCTCGAGGAGCGCTCGCGCGTGTCCGCGGCGCCGATGCGCGGGCTGTGTGAACACGGCGCCGATGCCGACGACGCGGATGGGCCGTCCGTCGAGGACCGCTTCGAACCGATACTCCTTCAGACTCGCGAGCACGGACGAGCCCCGGGAAGCATCGACGAGTGCCGTTCTGTGCAGATGAGCGCGTCCCCACGGCGTGGCGAGCTGTGCCGCGTAATACCGACCGTAGGCGAACCGGTTGAGCCCCTCGTTCCAGATATCAAAGGTGGCTTCGATGATTTCGGCCAAAAACGCGCCTTCAGCGGCAACGAGCTCGCTCATTTGTCAGGAATTGTCAGCCGAACGGGTTTTTGGGTCACGTTGTTAAACTGTTGATGCTCCGGCTGGTCTAAGCCTTCAGACGCGAATGGACCGACTGATCCGAACTGCCGTTTTTTGTCTCGCGCTGGCCGCGCCGGCGGTGGCTGCGGGCCCGGCCCCAGCGGGCAACGACCCCCGCACGATCGCGCACGTCCTGAACCGTATTGGTTTCGGCGCCCGGCCCGGCGACGTCGAGAAGGTGCGCGCGATCGGCCTCGACCGCTACATCGACCAGCAGCTGCATCCGGACCGCGTTTCCGACGACGCGCTTGCGCCGCGACTCGCGGGGCTGGCGAGCGTCAACCTAAGCTCCCACGAGATCGCGCAGCAGTACGAACGGCCTCTGGAAGAAAAACGCCGGCAGCAGCGCGCCGCCAACAGCAACGACAGCCAGCCCGCGATGCCCGACCCGGTGCAGCAGCGCGCCAACGCGGTCGTCATGGAGCTCTCGGAGCAGAAGGTGCTGCGCGCCGTCTACAGCGAGCGCCAGCTGCAGGAAGTCCTCACCGACTTCTGGTTCAACCATTTCAACGTCGACGCGCGCAAGGGGCCCGACCGCTTCATGCTCACCGAGTACGAGCGGGAGACGATCCGTCCGCACGTCCTCGGCAAGTTCCGCGACCTGCTCGAGGCGACCGCGAAAAGCCCGGCGATGCTCTTTTATCTCGACAACTGGATGAGCACCGACCCCGCCGGGCCGCATCCCGATCCGCGCGCCGGACGCGGGCGGATTGTGCGCGGACCGTTCGGCCCGGTCTTCATTCCGCCGCAGCCGCGCATGCCGCAGCAGAACGCAAATCAGCAGCGCCGCGGGCTGAACGAGAACTACGGGCGCGAGCTGATGGAGCTCCACACGCTCGGCGTCGACGGCGGCTACACGCAGAAAGACGTCACCGAGGTCGCGCGCGCTTTCACCGGATGGACGATCCAGAACCCGCGGCAGGGCGGCGGCTTCCGCTATGAGCCGCGGCTGCACGACGAGGGACCGAAGGTCGTCCTCGGCCACATGATCAAGGCCGGCGGCGGCGAATCGGACGGCGAGCAGGTGCTCGACATTCTCGCCAGGCATCCATCGACCGCGAAGTTCATCGCGACGGCGCTCGTGCGGCGGTTCGTCAGCGACACGCCTCCGCAGCCGCTCGTCGACCGGGCGGCCAGGCGCTTCAGCGACACCGACGGCGACATCCGCGAGGTGATGCGCACCATCCTGACGTCGCAGGAATTCCTCGCGCCGGACGCGTACCGCGCCAAGGTCAAGACGCCCTTTGAGTTCATCGTCAGCGCGGTGCGCGCGACCGGCGCCGACGTGGGCGATGCGACGCCGCTCGTGCGCGCCATCAACCAGCTGGGCATGCCGCTGTATCAATGCCAGCCGCCGACCGGCTACAAGGACACGGCTAATGCGTGGGTCAACACCGGCGCGCTCGTCAACCGCATGAACATCGCGCTCCGCCTGGCGAACAGCCAGCTACCGCGCGTGTCGGTCGACCGCGATCAACTGCCGCCCGACAGCGACACGATGATCGCGCGCATCCTCGACGGCGACGCGTCCGAGACGACGCGCGCCACGATTGCCAAGGCGTCCGCGGCCCCGCAGATGGCCGCGCTGACGCTCGGATCTCCGGAGTTTCAACGACGTTAGGAGCGCGAGGCTTTAGCCGAGCGAACGATATGATTTCCAGACGCATTTTTCTGAAAAACGGCGCGTTCGCGATGGTCAGCCTCGGTTTCGCGCCGTCGTTCCTGGCGCGGACGGCGTATGCGCAGGGCCGGTCCGCGCGCGCCAAACAGCTGATTGCCATCTTCCAGCGCGGCGCCGTCGACGGCCTCAGCGTCGTCGTCCCGTTCGGCGAGCGCGAGTACTACAGCGCGCGTCAAAGCATCGCGATCCCGCAGCCGACGAGCGGCGCGGAGAACGCCGCAATCGACCTCGACGGCTTCTTCGGCTTCAACCCGAAACTCCGGTCCCTGAAGCCGCTGTGGGACTCGCGGCAGCTCGCCATCGTGCACGCGTGCGGGTCGCCGGACAGCACCCGATCGCACTTCGACGCGCAGGATTACATGGAGACAGCGACGCCCGGCGTCAAGAGCACGTCGGACGGCTGGCTGAATCGCTACCTGCAGGCTCGACATGCGGATGACGCGACGCCATTCCGGGCCGTCGCGCTGACCGCGCAGCTCCCGCGCATGCTGCAGGGGACGGCGCCGGCACTGGCGATGAATCAGATCGCACAGTTCGGCATCCGCGCGGGCCAGGCGAGCGACGCGGTCGGCGCGTCATTCGAGGCCGAATACGCGGCCGCCGCGGACTCGATTCTGAACGGAACCGGACGCGAAGCATTCAGCGCGATGAGGATGCTGAAGACGACAGACCCGTCGAAGTACGAGCCGGAGCAGGGCGCCGACTATCCGCGGAGCCCGTTCGGCCAGGCGCTGAAACAGATCGCTCAGCTGACGAAAGCGGGCGTCGGACTCGAGGTCGCGTTCGCCGACATCGGCGGCGGGGACACGCACGTCAACCAGGGCGCGGCGCAGGGCCAGCTCGCGAACCGCCTCGACGATTTCGGGCGCGGCATCGCGGCGCTCGTGACCGACCTCGGCGATCGGATGGCCGACACGGTCGTCCTCACGATGTCGGAATTCGGCCGTGCGGTGCGGGAGAACGGCAACCGGGGCACCGACCACGGCCATGGGAACGCGATGATGGTCATCGGCGGACCCGTTCGCGGCGGCAAGGTGTACGGTCGGTGGCCCGGCCTCGCGGTCGAGCACCGCTACGAAGGGCGGGACCTCGCCGTCACGACCGACTTCCGCGACGTGTTCGGCGAAGTCGTCGTGCGGCATCTCGGCGTGGCGGATCCGCGGCCGATCTTCCCCGGCTACGCCGTTCAGCCGTCGAAATTCCCCGGCCTGCTCGCCTGAGCCACAATAGGAGGTCATGCCCACGCTGGCAGACCTCCCGACGCCTCAGGTCGTCATCGATCGCTCACGCCTGCTGAAGAACATCGCGCGCGCGCAGACGCTCGCCGCGGCGGGCAACATGCGGTTGCGGCCGCACGCCAAGACACACAAGTCACCCGCCATCGCGAAGATGCAGATCGACGCGGGCGCCGTCGGCATCTGCTGCGCGAAAGTCGGCGAGGCGGAAGTCTTCGCGGCGGCCGGCATCGCCGACATCCGGCTCCCCTATCCCGTCAATCCATCGAACGCGCAGCGGCTGCTCGCGCTGATGGACCGGACCGCGATCTCGATCATCGTCGATCACCTCGACGTGGCCCGCGGCTGGTCGGATGCGATGCGGCGGGCCGGCCGCGCGCTCGACGTGCTCGTGAAAGTCGACGTCGGCTTTCACCGATGCGGCATCGATCCCGGCGACGGCGCCCTTGCTTTCATTCAATCCGTGGCGTCGATGCCGGGACTGCGCCTGCGCGGACTCCTGAGCCACGCAGGCCATGGCTACCACGCGGCGTCCGAGGCCGAACTCGCGGCCGTCGCGCGCGACGAGGCCGAGACGCTGCTCCGGCTGAAGACGGAGGCGGCGCGATCGGGAATCGCCCTGGACGAGATTTCCGTCGGCGCCACGCCGACGCTGCGGTTCAGCGCCACGCAGAAGGGCATCACCGAACTGCGGCCCGGCAACTACGTGTATTTCGATCGCACCCAGGTTGCGCTTGGCTCCGCTTCGCTCGACGACTGCGCGCTGACCGTGCTCGCGTCCGTCGTGTCCGCGCCGGCCGCAGACCGGATCATCCTCGACGGCGGCAGCAAGACGCTGACCAACGATGCCGCCCGCGGCATCACGGCGTCGCCGGGGTACGGCGCGGTCCTCGCCGGCGAGTCGGACGCGCTCGACT
>DASQHH010001011.1:0-1510 GCA_035632195.1 Vicinamibacterales bacterium | reverse complement strand
GGTCGTCAACGTCCTGGCGTTCACCACAATCGAGACACTTGCGCCGGAGCCGGTCGCAGGCGCCGGCGTTGGGGTCGTTGTAGCGGGGGTGCTCTGTCCGCAGCCGGCGGCGGCGATCGTCAGCGAGCCGATGAGCACGATGCGCAAGAACATCTGGTCCTCCTGGGCTTCATCCACGGAGACCAGTCGCAAACACGCTGCCCGGCCGTCTGAGCGGCAGTTACGCCGCGAAATCGCCGCTTCGCATCAGACGAGGTCCGCCCCGGCTGACTTTCGATCCGCGTGCTCGCCTTTCAGTCAGCGTAACTCTGCTGGGCCGACAGCGACGCTACTCGCCGCGGAGAGCGATGGTCGGGTCGATGCGCGTGGCGCGGTGCGCGGGCAGGTAGCTCGCCAGCAGCGCGAGAAACGCGAGGAGCGCGGCAGCGGCGATGAACGTCAGCGGATCGGTGGTGCTGACGTCGAAGACGAGCGTGCGCATCAGGCGCGTCAGCGCGAGCGCGGCGACGATGCCGATTGCGAGCCCGGCCGCCGACATCCGCCACCCGTCGCTCATCGTGAGCCGCAGGACGTCGCGCGGCGCCGCGCCAAGCGCGATGCGGATCCCGATGTCGCGCGTGAGGCGCGACACCGAGAAGGCCACGACGGCGTACAGGCCGATGCCTGCGAGCGCGATGGCCACGACAGCGAAGAATCCGAGCAGCACCGTGGCCAGACGCGCCTCCGCGAACGAGTCGGCCACGGCCTGTTCCAGCGTCGTCACTTCGAAGATCGGCCGGTCGGTGTCGACGGCGGCGACGGTGCGCCGCGTAGCCGCCGCCGCCTGATCCGTCGGCAGTCGCGAGCGGACGATCAGCGTGACGGCGCGGCTCATCTCCGGATGCTGCGCAATCGGGAAGAACATCTCCTGCCGCACCGGGATCTCGATGACCTTCACCTGACGCGCGTCCGACACGACGCCGACGATGCGGACTGAACGCTCGGCTGAAGCCTCGCGCCCGCGTTCGCGCGTCCCCCTCGGCGCGGCGACGGACGCCACGCCCGCACCGTTGGCATACAGCGTCCAGAGGTTGATGCGCTGCCCCACAGCATCCTTCGATGGCCAGTACAACTTCGCCATCGTCTGGTTGACGACAGCGACCCGATCGGTCTGCGCCGTGTCTCCGTCCTCGAGCAGGCGGCCGCGAATCAGGTGGACGCCTGCAACCGCGAAGAATCCCGGCGAGACGACGCGCACGTCGGCGTTCAGCGCCGTCGTCCCGTCCTGCCCGCCAGGCACGACGAAATCCTGCGTGGACACGTCGACGACGCGATCCATCAGCGGACGTCCCGTCGCAACGGCGGCACCGTCGATGCCGCTGACGCCTCGGAGCCTCTCGAGGAGGTCGCGATAGAACGCCGTAATCTTCTCGCCGGTCGGATAGCGGTCGGCCGGGAGCGCCAGTTGCGCAGTCAGCGCGTTGCGGGTGTCGTACCCGACGTCGAGGCGCATCAGACTGCGGTAGCTGCG
>DASQHH010001010.1:0-2716 GCA_035632195.1 Vicinamibacterales bacterium | reverse complement strand
TAGAAGTCGGAAGAGAACTCGACGAGTCCTTTGCCATTCCGCGGCGCCTTGTCGAGGTCGACGATGACGGTGTTCCGCGGGTCTGCCGGGCTGACGGCGAAATAAACCGTGCCCGCCACCTTCTCGTAGTCCGAGCCCTGGATGTCGGCGCGGCGGGTAATCTCGACGCGAACGACGTCGGCCTGCACGCGCGCGGCGGTCAGGACGCCGAGCGCCACGGCCGCGATCGCAGTCAGCTTCTTCATGAGCCCACCAATGGGCGCATGCTAGCACGAGGTCCGGCCGAAGCCGGACCTCGATGGTATCGCGCAGCCCATCAGGGCCGCCGGTTGTCGTGTGAGGGATTAGTGAACGCGGCCGGACCAGATGACCTGGCCCGTCTTACGATCGTCCGCGAGAATCGTCCAGAGCGCCTGATCCAGATACTCGCCGTCCTTGAGGAACGACTTGCGGAGGACGCACTCCTGAACCGCGCCGAGCTTGCGGAGGGCGCCGGTTCCGCGGCCGTTCCGCAGGGCCGCGCGCGCCTCGAGGCGCTGGACGCCCATCGTGTCGAACGAGAAGTCGAGGACGAGCTGCGCCGCTTCCTGGAACATCCCGGTGCCCCAGTAGCCCGAGCCGATTGCGAAGCCCCATTCGGCGGTTTCGAACGACGCGTCGAGCTGGCGGAGCTGGATGATGCCGATGGCTGTGTCGTCACCTGCAGGCGTGACGGCGAAGCAGACGTACTTGCCGGCGACGCGCTGCCGGACCGTCCACTGGATGAAGCGCTCGAAGCCTTCAACCGTCGACGGCGGCGGCGAGATGAAGCGCATGACTTCTTCCGTCGTCAACATCGCGAACAGCGACGCGGCATCCGAGACCCGCAGTTCGCGCAGCACGACGCGTGTGCCGCACAGAACCGGCAGCCCCGACTGCCAGTCGCTCGAGATGACAGGCTGCTCGACGCGATGATTCAACGTGTCGAGCTCAACGCGATATGGCATCTGTTCCATGGCTACAGCCCCCCGCCGGTGGACGTGCACGCAGTCGTCGTCGGATCGCACGGCGGAGCCGTGCACAGTGCCACCGTCGGATCGCACGGCAGCGATTGATTCACTACGATCGGATCCGGTGAAAGCGCCGGGGGAGGTGGCGCAAGCGACGGATCGATGACATTCGGGTCGGGTGGCGGCAACTGCAACGGATCGTTGCTCGTCGTCGCCGGGTCCGACGGCGGCAGTTGCAACGGATCGTTGTTCGTCGTCGGAGCTGCGGGCAGCGCGCTTGGCGGCGGCCCGCTCACCACCTGTTCCAGGATTGCGAAGATCTGTTCGTCGGTCTTGTGCTTCAACAGGCCCTGGAAGTTGCCCGCGACCACGTTGCCGTTGCCGCCGGCCCAGTTCGTGACGCCGTTGGCGGAGGTGCCCCAGACGATGTTGTCGCCATCGTCGGTGCCCCACACGATGTTGTCGCAGTCCGCGCCGCCGCAGTCCGTCCCCCAGACAATGTTGTCGCCGTCGGCGGACGTGCCCCAGACGATGTTGTCGCCGTCGGCGGTGCCCCAGACGATGTTGTCGCAGTCGGCGCTGCTGCAGTCGGTGCCCCAGACGATGTTGTCGCCATCGTCGCTCTTCGAGACACCCCAGTTGACGCCGACGCCGAATGCGTTGCCGGCGGGGTTCAGGATGCCGCCGTGGAGCATGTGATTGCCCCACAGGACGTGCTTGCTCCACATCGCCTGCACCGGAACCGTGTCGCCCGGCTGCGCGCCCGCATAGAAGCGCGCGAGCCGCACCGCGCCGAGCGTGTTCAGGAAGCCCGCGCCTTGCGTCAGCGCGTCATAGTCCGCGTGCGTTTCGGCCGTGTACTCCAGGATCGCCTTCACGGCATTCGGCGTCAGCGACGGATTCGCCTGCAGCATCAGCGCGACCGTGCCGGCTACGACCGGCGAGGCCATGCTCGTGCCCGACAGCGAGAGATAAGCCGTGAACGCGGTCGGCAGGGAGCCGGGCACCAGCGCCTGGGCGCGCGTCGTGTAGTAGTTGCTCTGCGGATTCGCGAGCGAGATGGTGCCGACACCCGGCGCGACCAGGTCCGGCTTCGCGCCCCAATCCTTGAATGTGGGACCGCGCGAGCTGAACGAGCCCATGGTGTCGTCATCGCGCCTCGGCGTGCCGTTGGTGCTCGAAGCGCCGACCGTGATGACCCACGGAGCGTTGCCGGGCGCCGTGATGCCGCCGTACTGCGTCTGCCCCGCCCCGTTCAGACCGACGTTGCCCGCGGCCGTCACGACGACGACGCCTTCGTCGACCACGCGCTTGGCCGCCAGGGTCAGCGGATCGGTCCAGTAGGACTCGCTAATCGACGCCCCGACCGACGCGTTGACGACGCGGATGTTGTATTCGGCGTGATGCGCGACGACCCAGTCGAACGCGCCGATGATGTTGCTGATCGTGCCGTTGCCGTTGCCGTCGAGCACCTTCAGGGAGACCAGGCTCGCGTCAGGAGCGACGCCGGCCTTCTGGCCATTCGAGTCGTAGCCGTTTCCGGCGATGATGCCCGCGACGTGCGTGCCATGCCCGTCGTCGTCGTAGGGCTGTGTCTGCCCGTTGACGAAGTCGACGAACGCAGCAACCCGCTGATTGCCGTACGGATACTGCGTCGAGCTGTTGTTCGTCAGGTCGTCGTGCCAGCTCGTGATGCCCGAGTCGATGACCGCGACGGTCACACCGGC
>DASQHH010001009.1:0-12236 GCA_035632195.1 Vicinamibacterales bacterium | reverse complement strand
GACGAGGAGCACCCGTCCGCCGCGAAGCACGACTCCGCCGGCATGCGTGAGTTGATTCATCACTCTCGAGGATAGATGAATTCGTCAGAGCGCTGGTGCCCTGCGCAACGCCGACGGTCCGCGATTATCACGAGTCTCGATGTACCGTGTCCGGTGAAAAGGCGGGCAGGCAGATCGCGACGTATTCCGCACCCTCCGGGCCGGGCGAGCTGTAGCGAATCCACTCGCCCGCCGCCGCGACCACCGCCTGGCCGGCGCGCACGTCGAGCGCGCCGCCGCTGTGCTCCACGCGCACCATGCCGCGCAGCACCACCGTGATCTCCTCGAACTCCGGGCGCTGGCCCGGCTCCTCCCACCCCGACGGCGACACCATCCGCGCCACGCTGACACTCTGGTGACCGGAGTTGACCCGTCCGGCGTACTCCTCGATCCGCTTCGGCTTGTTCCCGGCGGCAGCGATCACGGTCGGCGCGGCAATCAGTCTCGGCATAGGCGCCGCAGTATAGTTGATGGCGTGAAAGCGATCTCCGACACGATTCTCGACGCCATCGGCGACACGCCGCTCGTCCGCATCAATCGCATCACCAACGGCATCGTCAACGGGACCGTTCTCGCCAAGGTCGAAACCTTCAACCCGGGCAACTCGATCAAAGACCGCATGGCGGTCAAGATGATCGAAGACGCCGAGCGCGCGGGACTGCTGAAGCCGGGCGGCACCATCGTCGAGGGCACGTCCGGCAACACGGGCATGGGCCTCGCCATCGCCGCCGTCGTCAAGGGCTACCGCTGCGTCTTCACCACCACCGACAAGCAGTCGAAGGAAAAAGTCGACGCGCTGAAAGCTTTCGGCGCCGAGGTCATCGTCTGTCCGACCAACGTCGAGCCGGAGGACCCGCGGTCGTACTACTCGGTGTCGTCGCGCCTGGTGAAAGAAATCCCGAACGCGTGGAAGGCCAACCAGTACGACAACCTCTCGAACTCGCAGGCCCACTACGAGCAGACGGGGCCGGAGATCTGGAAGCAGACCGGCGGCCGCATCACGCAGCTCGTCGTCGGCGTCGGCACCGGCGGCACGATCTCGGGCGTCGGCCGCTACCTCAAAGAGCAGAATCCGAAAATCAAGGTCTGGGGCATCGACACGTATGGCTCGGTGTTCAAGAAGTACAAGGAGACCGGCGTCTTCGACAAACACGAGATTTACCCCTACATCACTGAAGGCATCGGCGAGGACTTCCTGCCGAAGAACGTCGACTTCGACGTGATCGACCACTTCGAGAAGGTCACAGACAAGGACGCGGCGATCATGACGCGCCGCATCGCGCGTGAAGAGGGGATTTTCGCCGGCAACTCCGCCGGCTCCGCGATGGCCGGCCTGCTGCAGCTGCGCGACCGTTTCACCGCCGACGACCTCATCGTCGTCATCTTCCACGATCACGGATCGCGCTACCTCGGAAAGATGTTCAACGACGACTGGATGCGCGAGAAAGGCTTCATCGAGAAGCACGGGCTCACCGCGCGCGACCTGGTCGCCACCGGCGTGTCGGGCGAACTGCAGTCGATCGAGTCGAACGAGCCGGTCGAACACGCCGTCCGCGTGATGGCGGAACACGACTTCTCGCAGATCTCGATTACGGCCGACCGCCGGCTGGTCGGATCGCTGAACGAGGCGCAGCTCTACTCGGAGCTCGTGCGCAACCCGGACGCCAGGAAGCGGCCGGTCGAATCGATCATGCAGCCGGCCTTTCCGTTCGTCGACATCTCGACGCCGGTGGTCCTGCTGCAGACGATGATCACGCCGGAGAATCCTGCGGTGCTGGTCAGGGATTTCAAGACCGACAAGACGTTCATCATCACGCGGTCGGACCTGATTCGCGTGCTCTGAACCGTCGACCGGCGGTCAGTGGACGGCCGGATCGGGCGGATGGACGTGCGAGTGCTGCCGGCAGACCTGCTCGAACAGTTGCGTCTGCTTGGAGAAGTTGCCCATGGCGTAGCCGCACAGCAGCGCGAACCCGTGCACGGACGCGAGCTTGTTCCACAGGATCTCGATGCGGATCGCGGCGTCGTGGAGCCGATCCTTCCACAGCAGGTCGACCATCTCTCCGTAGGCCCGGACCAGCGTCGGCGCCGGAAAGCTGTCGACGCTGCCCCCGATGAGCCGGCCCACGCTGTCCTCGAACTTCACGGAGTCAGGACTGCCGTCGACCATGAATCGATCGAGCGTAACCCGCGCGTCCACCACCATGAGCTGGCCGCGTTCGACGGCGCCGTCTACGTCTACGGCCCGCCGGCGCAGCTCGTCAAAAATCCCTTCGGCGTGCGGTTCGGTCGCGATGACCAGCGCCGGCTGGCCGCCGGCGAGACCCTGGCCGAGAAAGCCGCCGACCGTCGTAAAGAGGCTCGCGTCATTCGGATAGAACTTGACCGCGTGATGATTGGGAAATACCGATGACGACCGAGGCATGATGCTCTGAACGCTAACACCTTTCTTGCGAATCACGAACGTGATCCTGCGGCTGAGGTTCCGGAAGGCTCGCGGGACTCGGGAAGTCCAACGACGCACCCTGCCGCCCCGACGGGTCCCGATCTCCCGATCCCGGCGCGCCGGCGCAGTCTGCCGCCGGGCCCTCGGTGTCCGTCGTCAGGCCTTCGGAGTCAGACGACGTGCGGTGCCGCTTGATCGAATCAAGATTTCGGTACGCCGCCGGTCCCTCGGAGTCCGCAGCCGCGCGCTCGGAGTGGGACGCCGGACCCTGCCGGTCCGACGAATCCAGATTTCCGCATGTCCACGCGCCCTCGGAGGCGGGCGCCACGGCCTCGGGGTCCGCCGTCGTGCCTTCGGAGTCTGCCGAAGCTCCCCCGGAGTCCTGCGGTCCATTTCCGCGGACGTCGCCGCGGCCTGCGGGCGCATCGCGACACCCTCGGAGTCCTGCGATCCAAGTTCTCGTATCCGGGTCTCCAGCCCGTTGAGAGCCAGTTGATAAATGAACTATATTACTAGTATAATGGATACCGGGTTCGCTTGAACATCGATTCCGGTGTCCCGGGCGCGCCAGGAGAGAGAAAGGGCATATCTATGAGAAAAGACCTCGTGCGACGGAAAGACGCACACAGCCGCGTCAACGGCCTGTGCGCCGAGCATCCGGAGATCTTCGCCGCCACCGACGGCGGCAGGAAGACGGTCGCGAAGCTCGATACCAGCGTCTCAGGCATCGAAAGTCTGGAGGCGTACCAAAAAGGGATCCGTGAGGATTTGCGCGCGGCATTCGAGACCTGCCGCCGGGTGCGTCCCGCACTGCTGGCCGCGATGCAAGCGATCGTGACAGTGGGCCGGGTCGTGGCTCTCGACGAGCCGTCGATGCAGGCCATGGAAATGCCCTCCTCGAAGATCACGAACGCCGACATGCTCTCGACGGCGCGCGCTCTCTACGACCGGGTGTCGCCGCATGCCGACCTGTTCGTCGGCGCAGGGCTGCCGCCCGATCTCCTGGCCAACCTGTTGACGCAGGTTCAGACGTTTGCGACGGCGAAGGCGGCGCAGGCGACCGCCAAGCAGCGCTACACCGCGGCGACACGGTCGATGCTTCAGAAGCTGGACGCCGGGGACGCGACCGTCGATGTGCTGGAGGCCATTGCGGCCAATGCACCAGGGGCCGAACTGGTTCTGACGTCCCTGCGCGACGCCAGACGCGTCGGCCCGCGGGAGGCGGCACCGGCCGCCGTCATGTCACCCGCGCCGGACGTTCGGGCTTTTCTCCGCTTGGCTCGAGCCTAGAGATGAACGGAAGCGGACCGCTTTCCCGAGCGCGTGCCCTGCCGGTGGATGTATCGGATGGCCGTTTGGAGTAAGGTGTGTCGCCATGCGCAATCTCGTCGTTACCGTCGTTGCGGCCGGCGCGGCGATCGTCGCATCGGGCGCCGGCGCAGCCGCGCAGTCGCCGCGCGTGGATCCGGCGGCCGATCGCGGCAGGCCGCTGTTCGGATCCGAATGCGGGTTCTGCCACGGCACCAACGCGCGCGGGGGATCGAACGGGCCGGACCTGACGCGATCGGTCGTCGTGCAGGAGGACGAGAACGGGCGGCAGCTTGGCGAATTCGTTCGCGCCGGCCGTCCCGACCGCGGCATGCCGAAGTTCGAGCTGTCCGACGCGCAGGTCGCCGACATCGCCGCCTTCCTGCACGGAGAGATCCGCGCCGCCGCCGATCGCAACGCGTACAAGATTCTCGACATCCTCGTGGGCGACGCGAAGGCCGGTGAAGCGTTCTTCGCCGGGTCAGGGCGGTGCGTCCAGTGCCATAAGCCCGACGGCGACCTGAAAGGGATCGGCGGGCGCTACGATCCCGCGGCGCTGCAGGCGCGCCTGCTCGTGCCGCGCGGCGCCCGTCCGTCCGGCGGAGGCCCGCCGCTTCCGGCGTACCGCGATCCGAACGCGGTGAAGGCGACGATCACCCTGGCCGACGGCCGCACGGTGACCGGCGCGGTCGTTCGCGTCACCGATTTCGAAGCGAGCATCTTCGACGCCTCGACGGGGGGGATACGGTCGTTCCTTCGCAACGGCGATCAGCCGCGCGTCGTCGTCACCGATCCGCTGCAGGCGCACATGGACATGCTGCTGAAATGGACTGACTCGGACATGCACAACGTGACGGCATACCTGGCGAGCCTCAAGTGAGAACACGAAACGTCGTCTTTGCCGCCTCGTGGCTGTTGTGCGGTGCCGCTCTTGTCGCGCAGACCCCCGTCGACTCCTGGCCCACGTACCACGGCGACTGGTCGGGCCGGCGCTATAGCGCGCTCAAGCAGATCGATGCCGGCAATGTGAAGCATCTCGCGCTCGCGTGGGTGTATCGCCTGAACACGTCGCGCGGCGGAGCGATCGTCGGCGGGGAAGGGCCGGACACACCGGCTGCGCCTCCGGGAACGCCGTCGATCAAATCGACGCCGCTCCTCGCGAACGGCATCCTCTATTTCTCCGCGCCCGATCACGTCTGGGCGGTCGACGCGCGGACGGGACGCGAAGTCTGGCACTACGCGTGGAAGACGCGCGGCGGCGACCACATCGGCAACCGGGGCGTCGGGATCTACGGCAGCTGGCTGTACTTCCTGACGCCGGACAACTATTTCGTGTCGCTCGAACTGGCGACCGGCAAGGAGCGGTGGCATCACGAGATCGCGAATCTGAGGCGCGAGTACTTCTCGACCAACGCGCCGATCGTGATTGGGAAGCACGTGATCATCGGCGTCGGCGGCGACGCACTCGATCTGCCTGGCTATCTCGAGTCGCGCGATCCCGAGAGCGGCGGCCTCGTGTGGCGCTGGAATTCGACGCCGAAGCCGGGCGACCCGGGCTCGGAGACGTGGCCGGACGAGTACTCCATGTCGCACGGCGGCGGCATGCCGTGGATCCCGGGCACCTACGATCCGGAGCTCAACCTCTATTACTTCGGAACCGGCAACGCGAACCCGGTCCTCACCGGGCAGAATCGCGCGGGCGACAATCTCTACACGTGCACGATCGTCGCGCTCAATCCGGACACCGGAAAGATGGTCTGGTACTACCAGGCGACGCCGCACGATACGCACGACTGGGACGCGGCGCAGACGCCGGTGCTGATCGACGGCGTCATCGACGGCCGGCCGCGCAAGCTCCTCGCGCAGGCGAACCGCAACGGCTACTTCTTCCTGCTCGATCGGACCAATGGCCAGCACATCCTCACGAGCAAGCACACCGATTCGGCCAACTGGACGCGTGAAATCAACGCGAAGGGACAGCCGATCGGCAACCCGGGCAAGGAAGCGACGATTCCGGGGACGCTCGTCTCGCCGAACACCAGTGGCGCCACGAACTGGCCTCCGCCCAGCTTCAGTCCCGACACCGGACTGTTCTACGTCGGCGTGACGCAGACGTTCAGCCTGCTGTATCTGACCGACACCGACGCGCACCCGCAGGGATGGGCGGCGGCCGAGCGCAACATCGCGAATGTCGGCAGCGCGCTCCTTGCCATCGACTACAAGACCGGCAAGGTACGGTGGTCGCATCCACTTGCCGTCGGTCCGAACGGCAGCATCGGCGGCGCGATGGGACTGCTCAGCACCGGCGGCGGCGTGTTGTTCGGCAACGACGGCGGCGGCGACTTCGTCGCCTACGACGCTGCGAGCGGGACGTCGTTGTGGCACGCCGGCCTCGGGGCCAACACGACCAACGGCCCGCAGACCTATCTCCTCGACGGCCGTCAGTATGTCGTCGTCGGCGCCGGCGACGCGCTGTACGCGTTCGCGCTGCAGCGGTAAATCATTTCCCGGGCGGCGGGGCGGTGCTGAACCGGACCGTCAGCGTATGCGGCATCGTGATCGGCGCGGGCGCGCCGCCGTTGAGAATTTCCAGCAGCAGCCCCACCGTTCCTTCGCCAATCGCGCGCATCGGCTGCGCCACGGTCGTCAGAGGCGGATCGGTGTAGCGTGCAAACCGGATGTCATCGAACCCGACGACCGACACGTCGTCCGGCACGCGCACGCGTCTGCGGCGGGCGGTCTCGAGGGCGCCCATCGCCATCTCGTCGTTGAAGCAGAAAATCGCGGTCGGCGGATCGCGACGCCCGAGCAGCCGCTCCGCGGCGAGCGCGCCCGACTCGATCGAGAAGTCGCCGTTCATCACGATGAAATCGCGTTCGGCCCGCGCCGATTTCGCGCGCGCGGACGCGCCGTTCAGCCGGTCGCGGCTGAGCGGACTCACGAGCGGTCCGGTGACGACGCCGATACGGCGGTGGCCGAGGCGGTACAAGTGGTCCATCGCCTCCGACGCGGCCTTCGCGTTGTCGATGTGCACGCTCGGGATGCCGAGGCGCGGACTGAACTCGCAGCCGTTGACGACCGGCGCGCAGCCGGGCGCCATTGCCCGAACCAGCTCAGCCGCCTGTTTCGGCAGACGATGGCCGAGAAAGATCAGGCCGTCGGCCTCCTTCCGTTTGAGCATCAGGGCGTAGCCTTCTTCACGCTTCTCGTCGTGCTGGGTGTCGCCGACCAGGACCGAGTAGCCGGCGCGCTGCGCGGCGTCCTCGATGCCCTGCAGGATCAGCGAGAAGAAGGGATTCGAGATATCGGGGACCGTGACGAGGAGCTTGCCGGTCCGGAGCGTCCGGAGATTCTTGGCGGCGGAATTCGGCTCGTAGCCGAGGCGCTCGACGGCCTGGAGGACCCGGCGGCGGGTGGCGGGCGAGACGACGCCGGGCTGGCTGAGGACGCGCGAAACGGTGGCCGTGGAGACACCGGCACGCTTGGCCACTTCGTAAATGGTTGCCACGATTCGCCGTTCTGATGCGCCGGACGCGCGGCGGGGATCATACCGTGAACAACCCTCTTGCCCGCGCGGGGCCTCCCTGCTAGGATGCCGCCGTTTCGTGTAACCGATTACATGACCCATTGAAATCGGTTACGGAGGAGGGAGACGAGATATGTCCGCTGTCCGCGCCCTTGCCGGCATCGTCGCCGTTCTGTCCCTGTCCCTTCCAGCGCCCGCGGCCGCCCAGGTGACGACCGCCGATATCGTGGGCCGCGTGACCGACGCCACCGGCGCCGTGCTCCCCGGCGCGACGATCACGATCGAAAACGTCGCCACTCACGACACGCGCAGCGTGCCGTCGAATGAAACGGGCGACTACCTGTTCAACCTCCTGCCCATCGGGGCCTACAGCGTGAAGGTGGAGCTGCAGGGCTTCACGTCGCAGAACACCCGCATCACGCTGTCGGCCGGCGACCGCGTCCGCTTCGACGCGAAGCTGACGGTCGGACAGGTCGCCGAGAACGTGACCGTGACCGGCGAATCGCCTCTCCTGCAGACCGACACCGCGACCGTCAGCTCGCTCGTCAGCACGAAGGCGGTCCAGGACCTGCCCGTCAGCGGCCGCAACGTGCAGCAGCTCGTGCAGCTCGTGCCGGGCGCGTTCGAGGGGCTGCCGAACTCGCTGGCAAGCGGAACGCGTCCCGACGACCGGCGCCAGACGTCGGCGATTTCGATCAACGGGTCGCTCGACAACCAGAACAACCAGCTGATCGACGGCATCGACAACAACGAACGGGCGATCGGGACGGTCGGCGTCAAGCCGTCGATCGACGCGATCGCCGAGGTCAAGGTGCAGACGAGCATGTATACCGCCGAGGTCGGGCGCACTTCGGGCGGCGTCGTCAACATCATCACCAAGTCCGGCTCGAACGACTTCCATGGATCCGGGTTCGAGTTCTACCGCAACGATCGCTTCGACGCCCGCAACTTCTTCGCGACCAACGTCGACAAGCCGGTGCTGCACCAGAACCAGTACGGCGGCAGTCTCGGCGGCCCGGTGATGAAGAACCGGACGTTTTTCTTCGCTGATTACGAGGGCTTCAACGTCACGCAGGGCGTGACCGCCGTCGCGACCGTGCCGACCGCGAAGATGCGGACGGGCGATTTCTCGGAGCTGTCGACGGCCATCTACGATCCGACGTCGGGACGCGCCGCTTTTGCGGGCAACCTCATTCCGCGGGAGCGGATCGATCCGATAGCGTCGAAGATTCTGTCGCTCTATCCGCTGCCGAACGGGCCCGGCCTGGCGAACAACTACACGGGAGTCCGCAACCGCACCCAGGATGCGAAGACGACCGACGTGCGCGCCGATCACATCTTCGACCAGAACGATCGACTGTTCCTGCGGTACTCGTACAACGGCGTCGATACGTTCACGCCGCCGGTGTTTCCGTCGGTCGACGGCGTCGAGCCGGGCGGCGGCGGATCGTTCCCCGGCACCAACAACACGTCGGCGCACAACGTCGGAGCCGATTTCTCGCGCGTCTTCAATCCGTCGCTCATCGGCGAGTTCCGCGCCGGGTATCTGGGCGTCAACATCGCGTCGTACGGCCTCAACTACGGCAACAACGTCAGCCAGCAGTTCGGCATCCCGAACGTCAACGCCGATCCGCTGACGTCGGGTCTCATTCCCATCACGCTGACCGGCTACGCCGGCGCCGGCGACGCGACGTTTCTGCCGCTCATCCAGGTCGACCACACGTGGCAGGCGAGCGGATCGCTGACCAAGATCAGAGGCGCGCACTCGATCAAGACGGGCGCGGGCCTCATCGATCGCAACTTCACCGTCTACCAGAGCAACCAGCCGCTCGGCGCGATGACGTTCAATACGACGCTGACAGCCAACGCGGCGGGTTCCGGCGGCAACAGCATCGCCTCGTTCCTGCTCGGCTACCCGCAGCAGGCCTCGCGCATCGTGTCCCTGTTCTATCCGCACTACAACACGAAGGAGCCGTTCGTCTACGTGCAGGACGACTGGCGCGCCTCCTCGAACCTGACGGTGAATCTCGGCGTGCGATACGACGTCTTCACGCCGTACACCGAGCAGGACGATCATCTCGTCAACGTGGACCTGCCCTCGTCGACGATTCTGGTGGCAGGACAGAACGGCGTGTCGCGGACGGCGAACATCAGGACCGACTACTCGAACGTCGCCCCGCGCGTCGGCTTTTCGCTGACGCTGCCGTCGCAGTACGTCCTGCGCGGCGGCTACGGCCTCGCGTACTACCCGGGCAACTACATGTCGCAGTCGTTCCTGAAGAGCGCGCCGTTTACGAGCACCTACGGGCCGGTGATCAGCACCGGCGCGTCGGGCGGTGTGCCGAATCTGTTCCTGCGCGACGGCGTGCCGGCGCCGGCCGCCACGTCGATCGCCGTGCCGAGCGGCACCTTCCAGGCCGAGGAGCAGGACTTCAAGAATACGCGGACCCAGCAGTACAACGTGTTTCTCGATAAGGAGCTGTCGGGCAACGTGATCGGCGCCGGCTATCTCGGCACCTACAGCGGCCATTTCACGCAGTACATCGGCAACGTCGATCTGGCGCCGGCCGCGGGGGGCGCCATCCAGCCCCGCCGCGCGTACTCGACGACGCTGCCGAACGTCAGCTCGATTCCCCTGATCTCCAGCGACTTTCTCGGCACCTACAACGCGTTTCAGATGACGTTCCAGCGCCGGCAGCGGCAGGGGCTGACGTTGTCGTCCAACTACACGCTGTCGCACTCCGTCGTGACGAACGCGTCGCCGTGGGACTCGACGGTCACGGAGCGATACGACTCGGGCTTCGACATCCGACACCGGTTCGTCTTTTCTGCGAACTACGAGCTGCCGTTCCTGATGTCGAGCGACGGGATCGTCCGGGCGGTGCTCGCCGGCTGGCAGCTGAACGCCATCGCGTCGTATCACAGCGGTATCCCGTTCACCGTCAGCAACGGCACGGCGCGGGGCAACACCGGCGGCGGCGATCGGCCGAACCAGATCAGCGACCCCACGCTGTCGAATCCCACGATCGCCGAGTGGTTCGACGTGACCGCGTTCGTGGCCCAGCCAATCAATACCATCGGCAATACCGGCAGCAACACGCTGCACGGGCCGCCGTTCAGGCGCATCGACTTCTCGATGTTCAAGAACCTGCCGTTGAACGATCAGGCGCGGATTCAGCTCCGCGCGGAGATTTTCAACATCTTCAATACGCCGAGCTTCGGCAATCCCAACTCGTCGTTCGGCACGGCCGGCTTCGGCAGCGTCACGACGACGGCCAACAACATCCCGCGGCAGATGCAGTTCGCCGTGAAGCTGCTGTTTTAGGGTAAGGTTCACGTATGCCGAAGATCCTCGCGGGTGCGGCATTGATCGTCATTGCGGCGGTTGCGGTTTCCGCGCAGCGGGCTTCGCCTCCGGCTCCAGCGACCCAGGGCCGGGGTGGCCGGGGCGGCGCGATCACGTCGCCGCGCAATGCGTATCCCGACAGACCGCCGGGCGATCCGGCGGCAATCGAGCGCGGCAAGGCGCTCTACGGCGTCAACTGCGCGTTCTGCCACGGCGCCGACACGCGCGGCGGCGACAGCGGCCCCAGCCTGCTCCGGTCCGGCCTCGTGCTCGACGACAGGAACGGCGAGCTGATGGCGCCCGTCGTCCAGAACGGCCGCACCGATCGCGGGATGCCGAAGTTCAATTTCACGACGGACCAGGTCGCCGACATCGCGGCGTTCGTCCACACGTTCCGCGCGGCGGGCTACGACGAGTCGCGCCGCAAGCCGCCGAGCATCCTCGTCGGCGACGCGGCGGCAGGAAAGACCTACTTCGCCGCGAAATGCGCGGCGTGCCATTCCGCCGAAGGCGACCTCCGCGGCGTCGCGGGCCGGATCACCGACGAAAAGTTGCTGCAGCAGACGCTGCTGATGCCGGGCACCGGCGGCGGACGCGGCGCTCCGTCGCCGGTCTCCGTGCCGGCGCCGACGGCGACGGTGACGCTGGCGTCGGGAGAGAGAATCGAAGGCCGCGTCGAGCGCATGGACGACTTCACGATTGCCCTGCTGACCGCCGATGGCCAGCATCGATCGTTCAGCACCGAAGGCGCCGGCGCGCCGCGGGTCGTGGTCAAGGACCCGCTGCAGGGCCACCGCGACCTGCTGTCGGCCTATACCGACAAAGACATCCACAACCTCACGGCATACCTGTGGACATTGAAATGAAGTTTCGTGCTTTCGCGGTTTCGTGCCTGTTGTGCACGGCGGTGATGGTGCTTGCTGCAGCGGATGGTCTCGATCCCGCGTCGCTCTTGAAGCCGCTCGGCGCCGACTGGGCTTCGTACTCCGGCGACTACACCGGCCGGCGGTACAGCACGCTCAAGCAGATCGATCAATCGAACGTGAAGCACCTGTCGCTGGCCTGGGTCTCGCGGCTTGCCGGCGGGATGCGCAGCGGTCCGCCGGCTCCCGGCGCGCCCGCGCAGAGCGTCGGCGGCGAGGGCACGGGCGACGTCGTCGTCGCCGGCAACACGACGATCAAGGGCGCGGTGCTCGAAGTGAACGGAACGCTGTACGTCACCGCGCCCGACAACGTCTGGGCGCTCGACGGCCACGACGGCCACGAGCTGTGGCACTACTTCTGGAAGACGAAGGGCGGCACGCACATCGGCAACCGCGGCGCGGCGATGTGGGGCAACTATCTGTTCTTCGTCACGCCGGACGACTTCTTCGTCTCGATCGACGCGCGCACCGGCAAAGAGCGCTGGCACAAGGAGGCTGCGAGCTTCGCGCAGCAGTACTTCCTGACGTCCGCGCCGATGACCGTCGGCAACCACATCATCGTCGGCACCGGCAACGATCTCGACTCGCCGGGTTACCTGATGTCGTTCGATCCGGAGACCGGCGCGCAGCAGTGGCGCTTCTACACCG
>DASQHH010001008.1:0-7270 GCA_035632195.1 Vicinamibacterales bacterium | reverse complement strand
GCGGCTGACCCCGACTCGATTCGTTGACACGCCGCTCAAGGCGCCCCGGCCGCAGTACTGCGCGCTGTCGAACCAGAAGCTGAAATCGGCCGGCATCGACATGCCGACGTGGGCCGATGCGCTTCGCCGGTACGTGCAGTCGATTTGAGGGACGCGATGGCACTGCAAGATTGTCCCGATCCACATGCGGTGGAAGCCTTCAGTGATCTTCATCTGGCATGTCTCTTCTCGGGACGACTGGCGCTTAGTCGGGGCTGCGTCAGTCCCGTGAGACCAACCTGGCTACGAGGTCGCCGACTGCGAGGCACGACGTCAGACCCGGTGATTCGATGCCGGATGCCTGGACGACGAACGAATTCTCCCGGTCGCGTCGGATCAGGAAGTCCGCGAACGACTGCGACGGCGGCGCGATCTTCGCGCGGATGCCGCTGCCGGACAGCCGGAGATCGTCGAGCGTGATGTCGCGGAGCAGGCGGCGCGCGGGCTCGAGAAACGCCTCGACCGGCAGGCGTCCGCCTTCGTAGTCATCTTTGCGCTGGATGAACTCACTCGTCGGACCGAGCCACACGGCGCCTGCGATCGTCTTCACCAGGTGCACGCCGAGGCCGTGGCCGTGGGGCAGTGGGTAGACGAGCGCGTTGACCAGGCCGCGCTTCGCCGGCACGAGCTCCGCGTATTCGCCGCGGCAGGGATAAATCGTGAACCTCTCGCCGCCGAGCATTCGCGACACGTCGTCCGCGTACAGTCCCGCCGCGTTGACAACGGTCCGTGCGTAAAACGTTTCGCGCTCGGTCTGGAGGGCCATGCAGTTGCTTCGGCGCTCGGCACCGGTCAGTCTGGTCCCGGGCAGAACGATCACGCCCTCCGCCTGCGCGCGTTTCAGCAGCGTCTTCACGAGCGCTTCCGCATCGACGATCCCGGAGTTGGGCGACCAGAGCGCCATCGACGCGTTGACGTGCGGCTCGCGCCGCGCGATGAACGTGCGGTCGACGATCTCGAGCCCGAGGGCGCCGTTGGCGGCGCCGTTTGCCCGCAGCGCCTCGATCGCGCGGAGCTCAGCGTCATCGTGTGCCACCACCAGCTTGCCGCAGCGCGCGTGCGGAACGCGGTGTGCGGCGCAGAACTCGTACATCAACCGCGCGCCCTCCACGCACAACCGCGCCTTGAGGCTGCCCGGCGGATAGTACAGGCCGGCGTGGATGACGCCCGAGTTGTGGGTGCTCGTATCGAGGCCGGGTCGCGCGTGCCGTTCGAGCAGGCACGTCGACAGACCGCGGCGAGCGATGGCGGACGCCGAGGCGAGCCCGCTGACGCCCGCCCCGACGACCGCAACGTCGACCTGCTCGAGATCAGTCACGGTGCGGCTCAGTTCGTCGGTTCCGCTCGGAGGTGCTATATTCCTGAGATTCCATGTCGAAGCGCGCCATTATCACCGGGATCACGGGGCAGGACGGATCGTACCTGGCCGAGCAACTGATCGAAAAAGGGTACGAGGTCGTCGGCGTCGTACGCCGGTCGAGCGCGCCGAACAACTGGCGCATCGAGCACATCCTCGGCCGCGTCACGCTGAAGCCGGCCGATCTGCTCGATCAACTGTCGCTGATCCGCCTGGTCGACGAAGTGCGTCCTCACGAGTTCTACAACCTCGCGGCGATGTCGTTCGTCCCGGCGTCCTGGGATCAGCCGATGCTCACGGGCGAGTTCAACGCCCAGGGCGTGACGCGCGTGCTCGAAGCGATTCGCCAGGTCGATCCGTCCATCCGTCTGTACCAGGCTTCGTCGAGCGAGATGTTCGGCAAAGTGCGCGAGACGCCGCAGACCGAGCTGACGCCCTTCTATCCGCGCAGCCCGTACGGCGTCTCCAAAGTGTTCGCGCACTACATCACGGTGAACTACCGTGAGAGCTACGACCTCTTCGCGGTCTCCGGCATTCTCTTCAATCATGAGTCGCCGCGCCGCGGCCTGGAATTCGTCACGCGCAAGGTGACCGACGCCGTTGCGCGCATCAAGCTCGGGTTGGCCGACTCGCTCTCGCTCGGCAATCTTGACGCACACCGGGACTGGGGCTTCGCAGGCGACTACGTGCGCGCGATGTGGATGATGCTGCAGCAGAAGAAGGCCGACGATTTTGTCATCGCCACCGGGAAGAGCCATTCGGTCCGCGATCTCGTGGAGACGGCGTTTTCGCACGCAGGGCTCGAGTGGCAGAAATTCGTGCGGACCGACCCGAAGTTGCTGCGTCCGGCAGAGGTCGAGCACCTGATTGGCGACTCGACGAAAGCGCGGCGCGAATTGAGTTGGAAGCCGGCGGTCGACTTCCACACGCTCGTGCGGATGATGGTCGACGCGGATCTCGAACGGCTCGGTGCGGCCCCTTCCGTGTCAGCCATCAGCCATCGTCCATAGCCTTCAGCCATTAGCCACCAGCCATAGCGGTAATCACCATGCCTACTGCGATCGCCACATCGCTCGTCAGGATCTGCAACAAGCAGGCGCGCATCGGCGTTATCGGCCTTGGATACGTCGGCCTGCCGCTCGCCGTCGAGTTCGCGCGCGCCGGCTTCGACGTCACCGGTTTCGACGTCGACGCGTGGAAAGTCGGCGAGATCAACGCCCGTCGCAGTTACATACCCGACGTGGCGCCGCAGGACCTCGCCGATAGCGTCGCCGCGGGGCGCCTTCGGGCAACGACGGACATGTCCGAGCTTGCGAAGATGGACGTAGCGGACATCTGCGTCCCGACGCCGCTCCGCAAGACGAAGGATCCCGACCTCTCATATGTCGTTCAGGCGCTCGAGCACGTCGCCGCAGCGCTGAAGCCGGGTCAGCTGGTCATCCTCGAATCGACCACGTATCCAGGGACGACGGACGAGGTGGCGCTGCCGATGCTGGAAGCGAAGGGGCTGGCTGCCGACCGCGATTTCTTCCTCGCGTTCTCGCCGGAGCGCGTCGACCCGGGCAATCAGCAGTACACGACCAGGAATATTCCCAAGATCGTCGGCGGGCACGGTCCGGCAAGCACGGAAGCCGCCGCGGCGCTGTACGCACAGGTCGTCTCGACGGTCATTCCCG
Organism: Vicinamibacterales bacterium; assembly: GCA_035632195.1. Taxonomy (GTDB): domain Bacteria; phylum Acidobacteriota; class Vicinamibacteria; order Vicinamibacterales; family CAVVIG01; genus DASQHH01. Next base: position 4,198 of record DASQHH010001008.1, on the reverse strand, counting down.
TCAGCTCGACGCGCGTCGCGGAGATGGTCAAGTTGCTCGAGAACACGTTCCGCGCGGTGAACATCGGCCTCGTCAACGAAATCGCGCAGATGTGTCACAAGCTGGACATCGACGTCTGGGAAGTCATCGACGCGGCGAAGACGAAGCCGTTCGGGTTCATGCCGTTCTATCCCGGGCCGGGTCTCGGCGGCCACTGCATCCCGATCGACCCGCACTACCTGTCGTGGAAGGCGCGGCAGGTCGGGTTCGAGTGCCGCTTCATCGAGCTCGCCGGCCACGTCAACGCCTCGATGCCGGAATATGTCGTCGAACGGATCGGCGAGGCGCTGAACGCCGTCCGGAAGCCTATCAACGGATCGAAGGTCCATCTCTACGGCGTCGCCTACAAGAAGAACGTCGGCGACATGCGGGAATCGCCCGCGCTCGACATCCTCGAGCTGCTCTCCCGCCGCGGCGCCGTCGTCAGCTACAGCGATCCGTTCGTGCCGACGCTCAAGCACGGACTCGACACGCTCGAGGCCGTCGTCGAACAGGCCGCGCTGGCCAAGAGCCCCGACTGCGTCGTCGTCTGCACCGATCACGCGTCGTTCGATTGGAAGCGGCTTGTAGACAGCGGCGTGCCGATCGTCGACACGCGGAACGCGCTCGGTTCGTTCAACGCGCCGAACATCGTGCGCCTCTCCGGCCGCGCGACTCCAGCCACGCCGACCGCGGTTTAGCGAATCTGGCGATATAAGCGCGCGATATCCGCTGTCAGTCGCTCGAACCTGAAGCGAGCCATGACCGACTGCCGCGCTGCGGCACCGATCCGAGCGCGGCGGTCGGCGTCCGCGATCAGGCTTTCGACCGCCGACGCAAGCGCTTCCGCGTTGCCGGGCGGGACGACGAAGCCGACCGACGAGTCCGTGATCACGTCGCGGACGCCGCCGACGTCCGTCGCGACGCCGGCGACGCCGGCCGCCATCGCCTCGATCAGCGCCACCGGTGTTCCCTCGTTGGCGGACGTAATCGCAAACACGTCCGTCGCGGCGTAGATCGTGTCGAGATCGCGTCTCCACCCGAGGAACCGCACGCGTCCGGCGAGACCACGCGCTTCCGCATCACGCTCGAGCTCGGCGCGCAGCTCGCCATCGCCGGCGATGACGAAGACGGCGTCGGTGCACTTCGTCACCAGGCGCTGCGCCATATCGAGGAACAGCGCGTTGTTTTTGATCGCCGTCAGCCGGCCCACCGTCGTCACGACGACGGCGCCCGCCGGAATTTCGAGCGCGCCCCGCGCGGCCGCTCGCGCCCGGCCGTCGATGGCCGCGAACGCGTCGAGGTCCAGGCCGAGCGGAATTACCACGAATGTGCCTGCCGAGCCGATGCGGTAGCGCGTCAGCAGGTCGTCGCGGACGAGCGGCGAGACCGCGACGATCCGATCGGTGAAACGCGACAGCATGCGCTCGATGCCGATGAACAGCTTCGTCACGGGCCAGGCGAAGTACCCCTCCAGCACGTGGCCGTGATACGTATGGACGATGCGCGCGCGGCGTGAGGGATGGGTCCAGTTGTAGAGGACGGTCGCGGTTCGCGTGAGGAGTCCTGCCTTTGCCATGTGCGTGTGCACGATGTCCGGACGGAACTCCGCCATCGCGCGCGCGATCGCCACGAACGCCCGGACATCGGACCACGGCGCGATCGATCGGCGCAGCGGAGCGATCCGCCTGACGGTCGTGCCGGACGCGCCGTCCGCGGGCAGCAGATAGCTCATGTCGCCTTCGGCGTCGCCGACGGACCCGTGGAGCAGCAGCGTGTCGAATCCTTCGCCCGCGAGTCCAGTCGACAGACGGGCTGCCTGGATCGACGGACCGCCGACATTCAGTCGCGTGATCACACGCAGGACGCGCACGGGTCCCTCGCGGTCTTGCGGCATTGTCAACGGTTACTGTACCGTAACGACACTCGATGCAGCCGCTGCCGGCGAATCCGCGTCTGTCGGTCGTGATGCCCGTCTACAACGAGCGCGCGACGATCGACGAAATCATCGGGCGCGTGCTCGCCGTGCCGCTGCCGATCGAGCTGGTCGTCGTCGACGACTGTTCGACCGACGGCACGTCGCAGCGGCTGCAGGAGCTGCAGCGGGATCGCGGGTTCGTGCTGCTGGCGCAGCCGCAGAACCGCGGCAAGGGTGCCGCACTGCGCGCCGGATTCGAGCGAATCACCGGCGACATCGTCCTCGTTCAGGACGCCGACCTCGAGTACTCGCCTGAAGAATATCCCGAGCTGATCGACCTCATTGTCCGGGGACGTGCCGACGTCGTGTACGGATCGCGGTTTCTCGGCCGCCATCGCGTGTTTCTCTTCACGCACTATCTCGGCAACCGTCTCCTGACGCTCATGACCAACGTGCTCTACAACACGATGCTCACGGACATGGAGACCTGCTACAAGGTGATGCGGACGGAGGTGCTGCGTTCATTCACGTTGCACTCGAATGGCTTCGGTATCGAGCCCGAGATGACGGCCAAGATCTTCAAGCGCGGCTACCGCGTCTACGAGGTGCCGATTACCTACGACGGCCGCGGCTACGACGAGGGAAAGAAGATCACGTGGAAGGACGGCGTCGTTGCGCTCTGGGTGCTCCTCAAGTATCGATTCCGTGAATAGGGGTGCCTCGCGAGCCTCCCCCGCGGAGAGTGGCCTCTACAACTTCATGTACAATCAAGACTTACAGAAGTCTTGAAGATAGCCCTGCTGCAGATCAATCCGACGGTCGGCGACTTGGCCGGCAACGCCCGGATCATCGCCGACGCCGCGCGCCACGCGGGACGTCTGGGCGCGGATCTGGCGGTCACGCCGGAGCTGTCGCTCGTCGGCTATCTGCCGCGCGATCTGCTGCTCAGCGACGGGTTCGTTCGCCGCAGCTGGGATGCTGCGGCCGATCTGGCGCGCGATCTCGTCGGCCAGCCGCCGGTCATCGTCGGGCTGCCGGAGCCCAATCCGTCGGAAGAAGGCCGGCCTCTCTATAATAGCGCGGTGCTCATCTCGAGCGGCCGTCTCGAGCAGCGATTCCGGAAGGCGCTGCTGCCGACGTACGACGTGTTCGACGAAGACCGCTACTTCGAACCCTTTCGCGGACCACAGACGCTCACGATCGGCGGACTGACGATCGGCGTCAGCATCTGCGAGGACATGTGGAACGATCGCACGTTCTGGAAGAAACGCCGGTACCATCACGATCCAATCGAGGAGCTCGTCGGAGCGGGCGCGCAGGCCATTATTAATCTGTCGGCGTCGCCGTTCGCGGCGGGGAAGCACGCGCGGCGCGAGGCGATGTTGTCGCGGATTGCGCAGCATCACTGCCGTCCGATCGTCTACACGAACCAGTTCGGCGGCAACGACGACCTGGTGTTCGACGGCCGCAGCTGCGGGTTCGACGCGCGCGGCAACGCGATTGCCCGCGGCGCGTCGTTTAAGCCCGACGTCGTCATCTGCGACCTGGATGCCGGCACGCCGATCGGACCGCCGTCCGATGTCGACGCCGAATCGGAAATCTGGCGCGCGCTCGTGCTCGGCACGCGCGACTATGTCCGCAAGTGTGGCTTCAGCCGTGTCGTGCTCGGCCTGTCCGGAGGCGTCGACTCGGCGCTGACCGCCGCTATCGCCGCCGAGGCCGTGGGATCCGGCAGCGTGCTCGGCGTCATGATGCCGTCGCCGTATTCGAGCCGGGGCAGCCTGGACGACTCCGCCGCGCTGGCGCGCAATCTCGACATCGCGACCGAGACGCTGCCGATCGAAAGCGCGATTCGCGCCATGGAAGTGACACTCGCACCGGCGTTCGCGGGCGCCCCGCGCGACGTCACGGAAGAAAACATCCAGGCGCGCATCCGGGGCAACCTCCTGATGGCCCTGTCGAACAAGCGCGGGGCCCTCCTGCTGACGACCGGTAACAAATCGGAGCTGTCGGTCGGCTACTGCACGCTCTACGGCGACATGTCGGGCGGCCTCGCGGTCATCGCCGACGTTCCGAAGACGATGGTGTACCGCGTCGCGCGGTGGCTGAACGCGTTCAGGGGGCACGAGGTCATTCCGTCGGCCACGCTGACCAAGGCGCCGTCCGCCGAGCTGCGTCCGAACCAGACGGATCAGGATTCGCTGCCACCGTACGAGATCCTCGACGACATCCTGCAGCGTCACATCGAACATCATCAGCCGG
>DASQHH010001007.1:0-10823 GCA_035632195.1 Vicinamibacterales bacterium | reverse complement strand
CCAGAACGCGAGGCCGACGAACACTGCGGACGCATTCATCTCGGCGGTCCGGCTCGTGAGCCACGGCGTGAGGACATAGGCCTCGCACAGAGCCACGAGCGCCGTCAACGAGACGGCGATGGCCGGGACGGTCAGCGAATGGAACTGCAGGAGTGCGGCCGCGCCGATGGACACAGTGGCGGTGATTGCACCCACGTACGGGATGACGTTCAGCGTTCCCGCAATGACGCCCCAGGCCGCCGGCTGCGCGAGCCCGGTCGCCCAGAGGGCCAACCCGGTGGCGGTTGCCACGAAGACGCTGATCAGCGCGCGGATGAACAGGTACGCGCTGATCTGCGAGCTGATGTCGTGGAGAATCTGCAGCGTAATCTTCTTTTGCGACAGCGTCGGTCCGGCCATCTCGATCAGATGGCGCCGGAACAGATCGCCTTCGACGAGCAGATAAAACGACAGGAACACGATGACAATCGCGTCGCCGGCGAGTCCGATGGCGCGACCAGAGCTGGCAAGCAGATAGCCGGCGACATCGAACGTCGGCGGCGCAATCTGCACTTTCTGGACGCCTCCGGCCGTGTCGGTCATCGAGATCGCGTGCAGTTCGTTCGCCGCCTCCTGGACCTTCTCGATCGGGCCGGGACCGGTCCGCGCCTCGACCGCCTTTCGGATTTCCTGCGCCGCGCCGGGCAGCTGCGCGATGAGCGTGCTCGCCTGCGTCCGCATCGAATACGCCGCGACGCCCGTACCGAGCAGCGCCGAGATGAAGACGACCGCCGCGGCGATCGCCCGCGGCAGTCCCCTGCCGACGAGCCGGCTGACCAGCGGATCGAGCACGTAGCTGAGAAGCAGGCCGATAATCAGCGGCACGAAGAGCGCACGTCCCAGCCTCAGCGCCGTGACGGCCGCGAGGACTGCGAGAATCCAGACGGCGGCGTAGAGCGACATGGGTTACCGCCCGAAAATGCGGCTTCTGTCGATGCCGATGTCGGGGGCAGTGCGCCGCCCGGTGATCCGGATCGGGATTTGACTGCCGCCGCCCGGCCGCTTGAACAGTGGATCGATGAACTTCAGCAGCAGACTCTTCCAGCCCGTCGTCGTTTCCGAGACCTTCGCGTCCATCAGCAGCACACCCGAGAAGTCGAGCGTCTGCTGCCGGAGCCGATACCTTCCGCTCAGACGGACGATGGAGCCGGGCGTGTTGAACACGACCTGAGGGATCGAGAGCGTTCCGCCCGCTAGCGCAAAGGTCCCGGCGAAGTCCGACTGCACGTGCTGAGCCGCGCGAGCGTCCGGTTTGCCCGAGCTGCGCCGGCTCAACTCGTCGATCTTCTTCTGCACTTCCGGGCTGCTGAATCGCGTGTCGGCGATCGTGAAACGCCCCGTCAACTCCAGCTTCTGCACGACGTCGACGTCGCCAGGAGGGATGACGAATGCGGTATGGAGCCGAAGGGCGCCAGTCATCGGCGGTCTGGCTGCGTTCACGGCCAGCAGCAGGACGTCCTCGAGGCGCGCCCGGTCCATCGCCACATCGAGCGACACCGTGCGCCCCGGCTGTCCATGCTTCCCGACGACGCTGCCCGACGCGACGAATTCAGTGTTGTTGAAGCTGGCGTCCACGCGCTCGAGGCGTGTGTTGCCGTTCGTCCCGTCGACGACGGCGTGATACTGCGCGTGCAGGTCGACCGGATGTCCCGCTTCGGCGATCGTGAACGCCGGCGTTTCGGTCTGGCCCTTCACGTCGATTTCATCGAGCGATCCCCCGAACGTGCCGCGCGCCGAAAGAATCCCGCTGATGCCCTTGAAGACGCCGAGGTCGGCGTGTTCGAAGACAAATCGGCCGTCGAGCGGTGTGTCGCCCGGTTCGTCGTGGTTCCACGGACCGAACGTGCCGCTGACACCGATGTCGCCGGGCGGAACGGCGTTGGTGAGCGTTGCTTTGAACGGCATCGCCCGATCGAACGCGACGGTCTCCATACGCAGACGATGAATAACCCAGACGCGGGGATCGCGGTTGCGCTCCCCCGGGATGATCGCGAGACGGGCGTCGACCGACAGCAGTTCGTCGATCACGAAGGTGCGAACGACGGGAGAGCGCGCGCTGCCGGTCGTCGCGACGCCATCGAGATCGATGCTCCGCGCGCGCTTGTGACCAGGGGGTATTTCAATGTCGAGGCCGTCGAGGCGCACGGTCGATAGATGATGACGGTAGAGGCTGAAGACGCTGGCATCCGCCGCAAAGTGCTCGACGGTGATGAGCGGCGGCAGGTCCTGCCGGCCCTTGTGCCGGATGAGCAGCCCGTCGCCCTCCGCGTGCAGCGTCGGCAGGACGCGCAACTTCAGCGATGTCAACTCGACGTCGGCGTCGAACTTCTGGGCGAGTGCAGCGACCAGCCGGTCACGCGCTGCGTCCGACGAGAACGGGACGATGGAGGCGACGGCGACCGCCAGGCCGAACGCGACGGCGCCGATGACGGCGAGGATGACCCAGAAGCGGCGCTTCATTACTGGAAGAGGCATCAATAAAGATGCCACCGCGGCAGCGCGCGCGTCGTCAGGCACGGGAATTGAAGTAATCCCGTTAGCCCAGCACTGACTGGGCATTACTCGTACCGATTCCGAACAAGCCGCCAGCGGGAGCGTAGTGTCCGCGCCGAGCCGGTTCGTTGTTATCTGAGCCATTGTCATTACCAGCCGCCCATTCGCTCGAACATCTCGACGCGCTCACGCGCGCGATTGACGACGCGGTCGTGTCGACCGATACGAACGGCACCATCACGTCGTGGAACCGCGGCGCTGAGAACCTCTTCGGCTACCTGGAAGCAGACGCTCTCGGACAGCCGATCAGCGTCGTTTTCCCGCCGCAGCGTACGAACGAGGAGCGCGAGATCATCGCCCGCGTTCGGCGCGGCGAACGAGTCCACGACCACGATGCCGTCCGGCGGCGCCGCGACGGCAGCGAAGTGTCGGTCGCGCTGACCATCATGCCGATCCTTATCGACGGAAAGGCGGCAGGAACCGTCCGCGTCGCGCGTGACATCAGCGAGCGGCAGTTGGCGGACCGCGCCGTTCGGCGGCTGGCCGCGATCGTCCAGTCGAGTGACGACGCGATCATCAGCAAGGATCTGAACGGAATCGTCACCTCCTGGAACCGCGCCGCCGAGCAGCTGTTCGGCTACACCGCGGAGGAAATGATCGGGCGCTCGATCCGCACCATCATCCCGGCGGATCGACAGAGCGAGGAAGACACCGTGCTCGCCGCGATCCGCCGCGGCGAGAAGATGGACCACTTCGAAACCATCCGCCAGCGGAAGGATGGCGAGCTCGTTCCGATTTCGTTGACCGTCTCGCCGATCGTCGACGCGTCCGGCCGCGTCGTCGGGGCCTCGAAGGTCGCGCGCGACATCTCAGAGCGCCAGCGGCTCGAGACCGACCGCGCGCAGGCGCTCGCGCTCGCGGAAGAGAACGCGACGACGACCGAACACCTGAACCATGCCGGCGGCACCGTAGCGTCCACGCTCGACCGGCACGAAATCGTCCAGGCGGTGACCAACACGGTGACGCTGCTGACCGGCGCACAGTTCGGCGCGTTCTACGAGAGCGCCATCGGCCAGGAGGACGCTTCGTGCCGCATCACGGCGGTGTCCGGCAGGCCTCTGAGCGCGATGACGGAGCTCCCGCTCGCGCGCGGCACGCCGGACTTCGAGGCGGCGTGCCGGGGCGAACGGGTCGTCCGCGTACCCGACGCCGGCGAAGCCGCCCCGGCGCGGAGCGTCCTCGCGGTCCCGGTGAAGTCGCGGTCGGGTGAGATGCTCGGCGGCCTGGTCTTCGGCCACGCGCTGCCGGACCAGTTCACCGACCGGCACGAGCGGCTTGCGGTCGGCGTCGCCGCGTGGGCGTCCATCGCGCTCGAAAACGCGCGGCTGTACGTCGGCGTGCAGGAGGCCAGCCGCCTGAAGGATCAGTTCATCGCGACGCTGTCGCACGAGCTGCGCACGCCGCTGAACGCGATCCTCGGCTACGCGCGGATGATCCGCGCCGGCATCGTCGCGCCCGAACGCCGCGAGCGGGCCGTCGCGACGATCGAGCGCAACGCGACGTCCCTGTCCAAGATCGTCGAGGACGTGCTCGACGTGTCGCGCATCATCTCCGGCAAAATGCGCCTTAACGTGCAGACAGTCGACGTCGCCGACATCGTGCACGCGGCGGTCATCGGCATGATTCCCGCAGCGGATGCCAAGGGCATACGCGTCGAGGAGCAGTTCGACGCCAACGCTGCGCCGGTGTCGGCCGATCCCGAGAGGCTGCAGCAGGTCGTCTGGAATCTGATTTCGAACGCGGTAAAGTTCACCGCGCGCGACGGGCTCGTGCGGGTGCGCCTTGCCCGCGCCAACGGGCACATCGAGGTCGAGGTCACTGACACGGGCATCGGCATTCCGCGGCCGTTCCTGCCGCACGTGTTCGAAGCGTTCCGCCAGGCGGATGCCGGGATGGCGCGCGAGCGGGGCGGGCTCGGGCTCGGATTGAATATCACGCGTCAGCTGGTCGAACTGCACGGCGGCACGATCGAGGCGTCAAGCGCAGGCGAAGGCAAGGGCGCGACCTTCTGCGTCCGGTTGCCCGTCGCGACGTTGGCCGACGACGCGGCGCGAAGCGGCGATCCGGTGGACGCGATCGCGCACGACCCCATCGCGCTCCCCGACCTGCATGGGATCCGAATTCTCGCCGTGGACGACGACCGCGACGCGCTGGCGATGGTCCAGGAGATCCTGCAGGCCGCCGGCGCCGACGTGTCGACCGCGGGTTCCGGTCCGCAGGCTCTCGACGTCATCGACAGCGTCAGGCCCGACGTCGTCGTGGCGGACATCGGCATGCCGCGGATGGACGGCTTCGAGCTGATTGACAGAATCCGTACAAACACGAATGCCGCGGTCAGGGACGTCCCTGCCGCGGCATTGACAGCTTACGCGCGTTCGGAGGACCGGGCCCGCGCGATGCGCAGCGGATACCAGGTCCATCTGTCGAAGCCGATCGATCCCGCCGAACTGATGGCGACGGTCGCGTCCCTCGCCAAACGCTAGGAGCGCGAGCCTTCAGGCGATGGCTCGGCTAAAGTTTCGCGCTCCTCACTTCGTCAGAGCACCGCCGCCGTCGTCGTCTTCTTCAACCCGTCCAGCGTCTTGGCCATGCTTGCGAGCGCGGCCTCGAGCGTCTTGCGGGACGTCGCGATGTTCATGCGCTGGTGATTCGCACCGCCGAGCCCGTACGTGTCACCGGCGTTGAGCGCGACCTTCGCGTTCTTCGCAATCCAGCGCGTCACCATCGCTTCCGGTGACGGTCCGCGTCCGTTGCGGCCCGGCATGGTCTTGGCCGCGTCGGCCGCCATCTGCTTTGCGTTGATGCGGTCGGCGACTTCGCTCACGTCCAGCCACATCAGGTACGTGCCCTGCGCTTTCTGACCGACCTTGATCATCGGGATGTTGGACTTGATGTACTTCTGCGCGAAGTCGTGGTTGCCGTCGATGTAGTCGACGCACTGGCGTAGCCACTCGCTGCCGCCGTCATAGGCGCCCTTGTTGGCGATGTAGCCGAGCGTCGAGAGATCCGCGCGGTTGTAGCGCCGCATCTTCGCGACCAGGTCCATGTTGTCGGAGAAGCACCAGGCGCACTTCATCGCCGCGAGGCCGAACGACTTGCTCGCCGCTTTGAAGGTGATGCTGTTGTTGACGACCGCCTTGTTCGGAAGACTCGCGAACGGCACGTACTTCACGCCCTTGTTCGCGAAGTCGCAGTGGATCTCGTCGGCCAGGACGAGCACGTTGTGCTTCAGACAGATCTCGCCCAGCCGCATCAGGTCGGCTTCCGACCACATGTTGCCGGTCGGATTCTGCGGGTTGCACAGGATAAACGCCTTCGTCTCGCTGCTGCACCGCTTCTCGAAATCGTCGAAGTCGATCTGATAGCGGCCGTCGACGTACTTCATCAGGCTTTCTTCCGGCTTGGTGTCTGTGTACGTCAGGTCGCCGTAGAAGCCGTTGTAAGTCGGCGTGATGAGCAGCACCTTGCTGCCGGCGGGCGCGACCGCCCGCAGCGTGGCGATGATGCCGGGATGGACGCCTGTCGTGATGGTCATCGTCTCCGGATTGACGTTCAGGCCGTAGTGCTGCTTGTTCCATGTGGCAATCTGTTCAGGGAAGGCCTTGGGCACCGTCAGATAGCCCCAGACCTCGTGCTTCAGGCGCTGCTCGAGCGCCTGAGTGATCGACGGCGCGCACTTGAAGTCCATGTCGGCGATGCCCATGCCCGCCGTAATGGTGCCCATCTCGTTCTGCGTGAGGGCCGTGTCCCACTTGACCGAGTCGGTGCCGAGCCGGCTGTAGGGCGTGTCGAAATCGAACTTGGACGAGTCCGCCAGCGGTGCGGCGGCGGCTGCGGCGGGGCGTCCGGTCACGGCCGCCAACGCACTGCCCGATCCCACGGCGCCCGCGAGCGCGGTCATCCCGGTGGTTCTCAGGAACGCTCTGCGATTCAAGCCGTCATGCTGTGACATGCGTATGCTCCTTTAAGTGCGGACTGGGTGCTGACGCGTCAAAACAGGGTGATACTACACCCGGAAAGAGGCGACCCGTGAGGCAGATCTCAAGATTTCTGGCCGCCCCAGCCGCCTGTGCGGCGGCGGCGTTTGTCACGTTTTCGGCCGCCCGCGCGCAGACGCCGGCCCCGGCCGTTGCCGCAGGCCTGACGGGTATCAAATACATGCGGGACAGCGAGGAATATGCGGCGCTGGCCCGGCAGACGTATCGAATGGCGACCGACTCGGTCGTCCTGCGCTCTCAGAAGCTTGCATCCGGTTCGTGGGCGGTAGTGCTGGACATCGATGAGACGGCGCTCGACAACTCGACTTACCAACTCGACCGGGCCGCATACGCGCTCCCGTTCGAGATCCAGTCGTGGGATGCGTGGATCTTGCGACGGGAGGCCGGTGCCGTTCCCGGGGTCGCGGATTTCGTGGCGGGCGTGCGCCGCGCGGGCGGACGCGTCGCGTGGATCACGAACCGCGACGCCGTAACCTCCGACGCCACGCGCGGGAACCTCCGCAGCCTGGGACTGCTCGCCGACGGAGATCGCTTCTGCCCGCAGGACAGCCCGCAGCGAACGAAGGCGGTGCGGCGTGCGGAAGTGGTCTCCGGCCGCGGAGACTGCGCCTGGCCCGGCACTGCCGTCCGCGTGCTCGCCTTCCTCGGCGATCAGATGGGCGATTTTCCTTCCGCCGAGGAACACATCCCGGACACCGGCACCGACGAGTCGTTCGGCCGGACGTGCTTCCTGCTGCCGAACTCCATGTACGGCGACTGGACTGCGCGCGTCACGCGAAGGAGGTAGGGCGCGCGACTACTTCACGTGCGACACGCGGATCGTCGAGTCCGTCTTCGTCGCCGACGTGTACGCGATGGCGAACCCGCGCTCGACGCCGGCGACCACCGGATAGTCGTTGCGCGCGCTGTCCAGGATCATGAGATTGCTGAATCGGACGCCCGCCTTCTCGTCCTGAAGCATTTCGTCGACGACGACGCGGCGCGATCCCGCCAGCTGTTCGTCCCACGTCACGAGAATGCGCCCGCTCGCATTCACCGCGACCTGCGGATGGCGCGGCGTGCCGTGGGTCGGAATCCGCGTCCGCGCTGTGAACGTCCGGCCGTCGCGCGTCGTTGAGTAGAACAGCGCGAGCGCCGAGTCGTCGGCACCGGATCCCTTCACGAGCGTCGGCCAGACGATGTGGACCGTGCCGTGCGCATCCACTGCAATCGACGGCCCGTTCTCGGGACACCCGTCAAGGACCCAGTCGTCGTTGCTGACGCGGACCGGCGGCAGAAACGTTCGTCCGCCGTCGCGGGAGAGCGTGAACGCGATGTCGCGAACGTTACCGGGATACACGTGCCGCCACGCAGCGAAGATGGTCCCGTCCACTCCTGCAGTGAGCGCCGTCTTGCAGCAATAGCACACGCCGGACACCACCGCCTGTGCCGCGCGGTCGCCGAGACGCGCGACGTACAGCTTCGACAGCTGCGCTCGCGCCGCACCGTCGGTGTCACCATGGCCCGTGTGCATCTGACCGTCATGGTGCGCCATCGGGGCCTGCTCGGCGAGCTCGCGATGGTCGAGCCACGCGGCGACGACGCGGCCCTGTGCGTCAGTGGCAGTTGACTCCCACCCGCGATTGCCCTTCGCGTCTGATCCGGGGACCACCGCGGCGCGCGAGAACGTCCGGCCGCCGTCCGCGGACTCCGACGACAGGAGCCGCGTGCCGCTGCCGCCCTTCGCCGTCCACACGACGACAATCGACGAAGGTTCCCCGGCGCGCGCGACGATCTGTACGCGCGGCGCCTGCTCGCCGGAGACGTTCGCCTCGCCGGGCGAGTCGTTGACGCGGACCGGCGCCGCGAACGTCCGGCCGCTGTCTGCGCTGACTGCAGAAAAGACGTCGGTCGCGCCGTTCTTCGTGGCCGCCCAGACGACGGCCACGACATCGCCGCGCGCGGCGATGGACGGTTCCGCGTTCGCGCGGCCCTCGACACCCACGGGCGTCGAAGTCGTGACGAGCGCCGCCAGCAGGATCAACAGCAGCATCATCGACTAGAACCTCGCCTTCACGGCCAGCTGCACGGCGCGCGGATCGCCGACACCCGTAATCTGTCCGAAGTTGGACGCCGGCGCACTCGGGTACGCTCCGGCGCCGAAGTTTCCATTGATCGTCACCGCGTTGACGCGGTTGGTCGCGTTGAACACCTCCGCCAGCCCGTCGAGTTGTGCGCGCGGACCGACATGGAACGATCGGCTCACGCGCAGATTCAGCGTCAGAAAGTCAGGTCCGTCGCCGCTATTGCGAGGAATGAACACACTAGCGTGCGCGTCCGGCGGCGACGAGGAGGATGACGCCGCGCCGCTTGCGAGCGGACGGCCGCCGGTGCCCTGAATGGTCGTCACGCCCGACGTGATGTTCAGCGGAAGCGCCGAGTAGTACTGGAGCGTGCCGCTCAATTGAAACGTCAGTACGTTGATGCTGCCGTTGACCACGAGACGATGGCGCTGGTCGTCATCCGAGCGTCCCCAATCCTTGGACAGATCGAGGGGATCGATCGGCGAGCTGAAGAAGAACTCGCTGACGTTGTCCATCGCCTTCGACAACGTGTAGCTGACCCGGTACTCTCCCCATTTCGCGGCGCGCTGCACGAGCGAGACGTGCAGTCCGTGGTAGCTCGACGCTGCCAGCGGCGAGTATTGACCGTTGTTCGCGTACACGGCGACAGGGCGGCAGCCGTTGTTCGTACCCGACGCCACGCACGTCGGCACGTTCTGATTGACGGAGATGATTAGATCGACGCCGCGGACGTATTGATAGCCGACCGCCACTGTGGTGCGCTCGGCAAGCCGTTGCTCCACTTCGATCGCCGCCTGTCGCGAATAGGCGTTCTGCATGTTCGGATCCATCGTCGTCAGACTCGGCAGCGTAACCGAGGCGATCGGCGCCGGCAGGACGTTCGGGAAGACTGGGGCTCCAGCCTGAGCCGGCGAGAGGCTGATGCCGACTTGCTGCAGCTGCGCGACGTCGGAGGTATTCCCCGCCGAGAGCAGCGCGTTCGCGAGCGCGCGCAGCGGAACCCGATCGAAGAAGAGGCCGGCGCTTCCGCGCACCACGGTCTCGCGCTCCGGGAAGGGTGTCCACGCGAAACCGGCGCGGGGGGCGACGTTATTGCGGTCGGTGTGGATCGTGCGAAGGAACTGCACGTCGTACCGGAGGCCGGCGTTCAGCGTCAGCTCGGGCCGCAGCTTCCACTCGTCCTGCGCAAAAATGCCGACGTTCGGATTCGTCTGCGAGACGCTCGTTGCGCCGAATGTCTGGCTGAAGCCGGCGTTGTTGTACTCGCCTGACAGAAAGTTCGCCAACGACGAGAACGTGTAGGAGCCGCGGATGGAGCGGGGAAAGGTGATCGTGTCGTCGTTGTACAGGAAGTCGACGCCGGCTCGGAGCGCGTGAGTGCCGCGCTGATGCGAGAGCGTATCGACAACTTCGTATAACGTGTTCTGACGCCGGGTGGGGCTGCCCGACAGCGTGCCGAACGACGCGACGCCGGAGATGCTGACCGCCGGTCCGATCTGATCGCTCGGCGCCGCTTTCAGATCGCTCGCCACGACCTGCGCCCGCGTTTCATTCACCGTCCGCGACGACAGGCTGATGGTGTTGCTGAAGGCAAGGTTCCGGTCGATGTTGTCGAGACCCGCCGACGCCGTCGCCGCACTCAATCCACCGGCGCCGCGCGAATTGTCCGACCTCACGCCGTACTGACTGTAACGGACCGACAGCTGATCGCCGGCCGAAACCTGATGGTCGACTTTCGCGATTGCGTTCGTGCTGTCGATCGGGTTCGGATACTGCCCGGTGACGACCGCAGAGCCCGGATAACGGAAGGCGGCGAGCTGAGCGTCGATCGCGTCCGCCGTGGCATGCGGGATGATGACCAGGCCAGACTGAGTCAACCCACGCCGTTCGACGTTCGCGAAGTAGAACGTCCGGTCCCGAACCATGGGACCTCCGGCGCTTGCGCCGTACTGGTTCTGGTGCATCGGAAGCGTGCTTCCGATGAGCACATTCGGCGCATTCAGCGTGTCGTCACGGACGAAGTCGTACACGTCGCCGTGCGGCTCATTCGTGCCGCCTTTCGTGACGACGTTCACGTAGCCGCCTAGCGCCCGCCCGAGCTCCGCCTGGCCGCCGGACGTGACGACCTGGAACTGCTCGATGGCGTCGACGCTGTACGGCATCCCGCTCA
>DASQHH010001006.1:0-1989 GCA_035632195.1 Vicinamibacterales bacterium | reverse complement strand
GGCGCCGCCGCTTCGGCGGCGACGCCTCGATCGTCGGACACACGATCACGTTGAACGGCCTGCCGACGACCGTTGTCGGCATCGCGCCGGCCGCGTTGAACCTCCTGTCCGGCGGCGACATCTACACGCCGCTCGTCATCGATCCCGCCAAAGAGATCCGCCTGAACCACGTCATCTTCGTCGTCGCGCGGCTGAAGCCCGGCGTCAGCAGAGCGCGCGCGCAGGCGGAGATGGACGCGGTCGCCTCGAGAATGGCCGCGACGTACCCGGAGATGAAGGATTGGGGCGTCAACGTCATCACGTTCTTCGACACGTTCGTGAGTGCGCCGCTCAAGACCGGCCTGCTCGTGCTGCTGGCCGCGGTCGGCTTCGTCCTGCTGATTGCGTGCGCGAACATCGCCAACCTTCTGCTCGCGCGGGCGGCGGCGCGGCAGAAAGAGCTCGCCGTCCGCACGGCCATGGGCGCGAGCCGCAGCCGCCTGCTGCGCCAGCTGCTCGTCGAGAGCGTGGCGCTCTCGATGCTCGGCGGCGCCATCGGCATCGCCGGCGCGGTTGCCGCCGTCCCCGTCATCAACGCCTGGCTGCCGCCGAGTTTGCTGCCGGTTCCGAAGATTCCCGTCGATGCCTCGGTGCTGACGTTCGCGGCGGCGCTCACCATCGTCACCGGGATCCTCTTCGGCGTCGCGCCCGCATGGCAGGCGTCCGCCGCCGATGTCAACGAGGCGCTGAAGCAGACCGGGCGTTCCTGCGGACCGTCGCGCGCGCGTCTGCGAAGCACGCTGGCGGTCGCGGAGCTCGCGCTCGCGACCGTGCTGCTCATCGGCGCCGGGCTGCTGATCCAGACGCTGCTGAACCTGCAGCGCGTCCGACTCGGATTCGAGCCGCGCGGCTTGATCACGTTCCAGCTCGCGCCGCCGGTGACGGCGTATCCGCTCGACGGCAAGGCGCAGCAGTTCTATCGCGCGCTGATCGAATCGCTCGATTCGTTGCCGGGCGTCCGCGGCGCCGCGGTCTCGAGCGGCATTCCGTTCGGCGCCGGGAACACCACGCGCTCGCCGATGATGTCGGCGGGACCGTCGGTGCTGGCTCCCGACGCCCAGGTGCCGATCGACTGGCGCATCGTGAGCCCGGACTATTTCAGGACCATGAACATTCCGCTGCTGGAAGGACGCGCGTTCACCGATGCGGACGCGCCACCGGGATCGGTGATCATCGTCAGCCGTGCGACGGCGAAGACATTCTGGGGCGACTCGGACCCGATCGGCCGCGCGCTCAAGCGGCCCGCCGGCGGTTCCGCGCTCACCGTCGTCGGCGTCGTGGGCGACGTGCGTCACACGTCGCTCAACCAGGAATTCCCGGCTTTCTACTATCCGCTGGCGGTTCGCGTCTGGCCGCTCATGGATGTCGTCGTGCGCGCCGACGGATCGCCCGAAGCGCTCGTGCCCGCCCTGCGCCAGAAAGTTCACGATCTCGATGCCGGCCTCGCGCTCGCGAACGTGCGGACGATGGAGCAGTGGGTGTCGAATACGGCGGCGCAGCCGCGGCTGAATGCGTCGCTACTCGGGGTGTTCGCGTTCGTCGCGATGCTGATTGCCGCTATCGGCAACTACGGAGTCCTGGCGTACTCGGTCAACCAGCGAACGCGGGAAATCGGCCTGCGCATCGCGCTCGGGGCCCAGCGGACGCGCGTGCTGAGGCAGATCGTCGGCGAAGGAATGGCGGTGGGTGCCGCCGGGATCGGCATCGGGCTCGCCGGCGCCCTGGCCCTCAGCCGCGCCGTTTCGTCGATCGTGTACGGCGTGCAACCGGGCGACCCGTGGACGTTTGCCGCCGTCGCGGTCGTGCTCGGAACGGTCGCGCTCGCCGCTTGCGCCGTCCCCGCCCGGCGCGCGTCGCTCGTCGACCCGATGGTCGCCCTCCGCGACGAATAAAACTGCTACGATCTCCCGCTCGGCTGAAGCCTCGCGCTCCGGTTGAGGCCTCGCGCTC
>DASQHH010001005.1:0-1968 GCA_035632195.1 Vicinamibacterales bacterium | reverse complement strand
GAAGGGCGACACGCTGGCGAATCCCTACTACGGCGACAAGAGCGAGATGGTGACCTGCGGCAGCTTCCGGTGACCCTGCGCTTCAGCAAGCACACCCTCGCGAACGGTCTCGACGTGCTGCTGCACGAGGACCGCGACTGCCCGATCGTGGCCGTCAACATCTGGTACCACGTCGGATCGAAGAACGAGCATCCGGGCCACACCGGCTTCGCGCACCTGTTCGAACATCTGATGTTCGAAGGCTCGGAACACCACGACCACGGCTACTTCCAGCCGCTGCAGGGCGCCGGCGCGACGCTGAACGGATCGACCAACGCCGATCGCACGAATTACTGGGAGGTCGTGCCGGCCCGGGCGCTCGAGCTCGCGCTGTGGATGGAGTCCGATCGCATGGGGCACCTGCTGCCCGCGCTGACGGAAGCCAAATTCTCGAATCAGCGCGACGTCGTCCTGAACGAGCGGCGCCAGAACTACGAGAATCGTCCGTACGGGCTGGCGGCGATGGCACTGCTCGCGGCCCTGTTTCCGTCCGACCATCCGTATCACTGGGCCACGATCGGCGAGGTCGCGGACCTGAACTCCGCGACGCTCGATCAGGTGCACGCGTTTTTCCGCCGCTATTACCATCCGGCCAACGCGTCGCTCGCGCTCGCGGGCGATTTCGACTCGAACGAGGCGCTCGCTCTCGTCGAGCGCTATTTCGGGTCGATCGATCCGGGCGAACGCGTGCCGCCTGTGCGCCGCACGGCGTCGCTCGCCGGTCAGACGCGGCTCTTATACGAGGATCGCGTGGAGCTGCCACGCGTACACATCGCGTGGCTGACGCCGCCGATGTTCGCGGACGGCGACGCCGATCTGGATCTGGCCGCCGATCTGCTCGCCAACGGCAAGACGTCACGCCTCTACAAACGGCTGGTGTTCGAAGAGCGCGTCGCGACGGACGTGTCGGCGACGCAGAATTCCCGCGAGATGGCGGGCTATATGCAGCTGACCGCGACCGCGGCGCCCGGCCATTCGCTGGGCGAGCTCGAGAGCGCGATGCTCCATGAAGTCGCGCGTCTCACCGCCGAAGGGCCGACCGACGATGACATCCTCTGCGGACGCGTGCAGGCGGAAGCACAGTTCATGTTCCGCCTGCAGACGGTCGGCGGCTTCGGCGGCAAATCCGATCAGCTCAACGCGTACAACGTGTTCCTCGGCGACGCCGACTACTTCGATCGCGATCTGGCGCGCTACCACGCGGTCACGCACCAGTCGCTCTCGCGGGCGCTCGCACGCTATCTCGATCCGGAGCGGCGCGTGACGCTCAGCATCGTCCCGCAGGGGCGCGCCGATCTGGCGGCGCCTGATTCGGTCCGCGTGGCACTCGCATGAAGGGCGTGGCGTTCGACCCGGTAGACCGCACGCGGCTGCCTGTACCGGGCCCGGCGAAGCCGCTGACGTTCCCGGCCCTCGAGCGCTCGACGCTTCCGAACGGCATGCGGCTGTGGACCGTCCGTCATGCGCAGGTGCCGGTCGTCTCGCTCCTGCTTCTAATCCGCAGGGGCGCCGCGTCCGACCCGGCCGGCAGGGACGGGCTGGCGGCGATGACCGCGGACATGCTCGACGAGGGCAGCGGCCAGTGGTCGGCCATCGACATGCACCAGAAGATGGCGCGGCTCGGCGCGCAGTTCGACACGGACATCGGATCGGACGCCACGGTTGCCAGCCTGACGGTGCTGGCGCGCTTCGTCGAGCCGGCCCTGTCGCTGCTGTCCGACATCGTCGCGCGGCCGGCGCTGCGCGAAGAGGATTTCGTCCGCGTCCGGCAGCTGCGCCTGCATCGGTTGAAACAGCTGCGCGACATGGCGGCGACGGTCGCCGACCGGGCGTTTCTGCGGCTGCTCTACGGCGGGCGCCCGTACGGCCATTCACCGATCGGCAGCGAAGCGTCGCTGGCGTCCATGACGATTGCCGATGTCCGCGGAT
>DASQHH010001004.1:0-8740 GCA_035632195.1 Vicinamibacterales bacterium | reverse complement strand
ATGAGCAGCGAGCCGACGAGCCCGGGTCCCTGTGTGACTGCGATCGCGCCAAGCTCGGACCACGACGCGCGGCCTTCGTCCAACGCGCGCTCGACGACGCCGCAGATGTCGCGGATGTGCTGACGCGACGCGAGCTCGGGCACGACACCGCCCCATTCGCGATGGATTGCGACTTGTGAAGCGATGACATTGGAGCGGATCGCCCACGGCCGTGCCGCGTCGCCTGTCTCCTCGACAACAGCCGCCGACGTTTCGTCGCAGGACGTTTCGATGCCCAGAATCTTCATGATGATCGCGAGGCTTTAGCCGAGCGCAGCCTCCTGAAACGCGCGCCTCAGCGATTCCGTGTACGGCGCCCGGAAGATTCCGCGCTCGGTGATGATGCCGGAAATGAACCGGTGCGGGGTGACGTCGAACGCGGGGTTCCAGACGAGCGCGCCTTCGGGCGCCAGCTGCACGCCGCCGACGTGGGTCACTTCCTTCTTGTTCCGTTCTTCGATCGGAATGTGCGAACCGTCCGGGCAGCCGAGGTCGATCGTCGACAGCGGTGCGGCGACGTAAAACGGAATCTTGTGCTCGCGCGCCAGCACGGCGACGCCGTAGGTGCCGATCTTGTTCGCCGTGTCGCCGTTGGCGGCAATGCGGTCGGCGCCGACGACGACGAGATCGACCCGGCCCTGCCGCATGAGCGCGCCTGACATGTTGTCGGTGATCACGGTGGTCGTGATGCCGTCCCGGACCAGCTCCCACGCCGTCAGGCGTGCGCCCTGCAGGAACGGCCGCGTCTCGTCCGCGAACACCGCGACCTTTTTTCCCGCTTCGACCGCTCCGCGGATGACGCCGAGCGCAGTGCCGTAACCCGCGGTCGCGCGCGCGCCGGCGTTGCAGTGCGTGAGGATGCGCGCGTCCGCGGGCACGACCTCTGACCCGAACGCGCCCATCGCGCGGCAGCTCGCGACGTCCTCGTCATGAATCATCTGCGCGTCGCGGTCCAGACGGTCCTTGATCTGGTCGACCGACTCGCCTTCTTCAACCGCCTTCGCGAACGCGCGCTTCATCCGCTCGATCGCCCAGAACAGGTTGACGGCCGTCGGGCGCGTCGCCGCCATCTGCTCGCAGATCTTGTAGAACTCCGCAGCCAGTTTCTGCGTGCCGGTCGCCTTGCTCTTTCGGATGCCGAGCGCGATGCCCATGGCTGCGGCAACGCCGATCGCCGGCGCGCCGCGGATGACCATCGTCTTGATGGCGCGGGCGACTTCAGACGCGGTCTTGCAGCGGACGTAGATCTCGTCGGCAGGAAGCTTCCGCTGGTCGATCATCACGACCGCATCGGCCTCCCGGGCAATCGTCGGGAGCATACGGGAATTGTACCGGAAGCGTCAGAGCAGCCGCGCGTCGAACGGCAGCGGGAACAGCACCTTCAACTGATGACGTCCGGTCTCGCCGGAGAGGTTGGCGAGATACACGTCGAGGTTGCCGCCGAACTCCCACAGGATCTGCCGGCACGCCCCGCACGGCGGCGTCGGGGCTTCGGTGTCGGCGACGATGGCGATGCGCGTGAACACGTGATGACCTTCAGACAGCGCCTTGAACATCGCGACGCGCTCCGCGCCAATCGTCAGGCCGTAAGTCGCGTTCTCGATGTTGCAGCCGGTGAACACCGTGCCGTCGCCGGTCTCGAGCGCGGCGCCGACCTTGAACCGGGAGAACGCGGCGTCCGCGTACTCCCGGGCGCGGCGCGCGGCCGCAACGATGTCGATTTCGCCCGGCTTGCCGCGCAGGCGGCGCGGACCGATGCGGCGATCGCCGCCGCGACGCCTGTCGCCCTCAGGGCGTCCGACGTCCCGGGTGCGCCGGTCGAAACCGGTTCGCCGGTCGGGCTCGATCGATGGCGCGCGCCGCTCGTCCAGCAGGAGGCGCATGGGGTCGGGCTTGCGCGCGCCATTCACCACATGCGTCACGCGCGCAATTTTGTAAATCTGGGACGTCAGCGCCTGCACGTCCGGGTCGCCGTGGCAGCGCTCGGCCGCCGCGGCGTCGGCCCAGTGCCGGACGGCGTAGAACCGCTCGGGATGCCCCTCGTCGCGCACGAGCTCGGACCGCCCGTAGCCCTTGGCGATCAGCAGCGCCTCCCAGGCTGTCACGAGCTTCTGGAACTCGGCCTCGTGCCCCGGCGAAACGTCCACGAGCGACACCGAGAGGCGAACGCTCTCAGAACCGCTCAAGGATCCCCTCCAGCAGGGCGATGAACTGGCCGCGAATGCGGCGCGCCGTTTCCATGACCTCGTTGTGGTCGAGCGGCGCCGGCAGGACGCCTGCGGCCATGTTCGTGATACACGAGATTCCGAGCACGTCCAGCCCCATGTGACGGGCGGCAATCGCCTCGGGAACGGTCGACATCCCGACGGCATCCGCTCCGATCGTCCTTAAATATCGGATCTCGGCGGGCGTTTCGTAACTGGGTCCGAGGAGAGCGGCGTAGACGCCGTGCGGCAGTGTCAGTCCCATCGCCTTCGCGGCTTCGTCGGCAATTCTGCGCAGCCGTGTGGAGTAGACCTCCGTCATGTCCGGAAATCGCGGTCCGAACCGGTCGTCATTGGCGCCCACGAGGGGGTTGGCGCCAATCAGGTTGATGTGATCGTCGATCACCATCAGCGCGCCCTGTGAAAAGCCGGTATTGACGCCGCCGGCGGCGTTGGTGAGTACCAGCGTCTTCACGCCGAGCAGTCCGAGCACGCGGACCGCGAACGTCACCGTCCGCAGGTCGTGGCCCTCGTAGGCATGGCAGCGTCCGGCGAGGGCGGCAATCGTCCGGCCGCGGCTGGCGCCGACAACCAGGCGCCCCTCGTGGCCGATGACGCTCGAGGCGGGCCAGTGCGGCAGATCGCCGTACGGCATCGACACGGCGCCGCCGAGCGACCCGGCGAAATCGCCGAGACCCGACCCGAGCACGATGGCGGCTTCCGGAATCTCCCGGACGCGCGATCGGACGGCGTCCGCCGCCTCCGCGACGCGCGCGTAGTAATCGGTCACAGCAGGAATCCGGCAATCGTCGCCGTCATGAAGTTGGCCAGCGTCCCCGCGAACATCGCGCGCAGCCCGAGCCGCGCGAGGTCGTGGCGCCGGTTGGGCGCGAGCGCGCCGATGCCGCCGATCTGGATGCCGATGGAGCTGAAGTTCGCGAACCCGCACAGGGCGAACGTCGCAATCGTCACGGATTTCGCGTCGAGCACGCCCTGCTTGATCAGATCGCCCAGCGCTTTGTAGGCGACGAATTCGTTGAGGGCCATGCGGGTGCCGAGCAGGTTGCCTATCGCCGGCGCATCCTTCCACGGCACGCCCATGCTCCAGGCGACCGGGGCGAAGACCCAGCCGAAAATCCGCTCGAGGCTCAACGGCTCGACGCCGGCCGGGATGCGATGGAGGATCGCGTTCACGAGCGCGATGAGGGCGAGAAATGAAATCAACATCGCGCCGACGTTGAGCGCGAGTTGCAGCCCCTCGCCGGTGCCGCGGCCGGCCGCATCGATCACGTTGACGTCGGTCTTCTCCACTTCGAGCTGCACCGTGCCCATCGTCTTCGGCGACTCGGTTTCGGGCACGAGCATCTTCGCCATCATGATCGTGCCGGGGGCGGTCATGATGACGGCCGTGAGCAGATGCTCGGCCTTGGCGCCGAACAGGATGTAGGCGCCCATGATGCCGCCCGAGATGTGCGCCATGCCGGCCGTCATGACCGTCATCAGCTCCGACTGCGTCATTTCCGGCAGATAGGGCCGGATCGTCAGCGGCGCCTCGGTCTGTCCCATGAAGATGCTGGCAGCGACATTCAGCGACTCGGCGCCGCTCGCCTTCATGACCCGGTTCATCACCACCGCGAAGACCCGCACGACGATCTGCATGATGCCGAAGTAGTACAGGATGGCGAACAGCGCGGCGATGAAGATGATCGTCGGCAGGACCTGAAAGGCGAAGACGACGGCGAAATCGGCGCCGCGCGGGCCAAGCGCGCCGACCATGGTGTCGTGCCACACGCCGCTGTCGCCCATCGGCCCGAAGACGAACGCCGCGCCGACGCCGGCGAAGCCGAGCAGCCGAGTGATGTAGCGGCCCAGCGTCTCGAAGACGGCCTTCCCGACGGGCGTCCGCAGCACGACGATCGCGAAGGCGACCTGCAGGCCGAGACCCCAGGCGACGGTTGTCCAGTTGATCGCCCTGCGATTGGTCGAGAACGCGACGGCGATCGCCAGGATGACGATCGCGCCGAAGATCGGCTGCAGGATCCCGAGCATCAACGCACCTCGTCGAGAATCAGTTTCCGCGCGGGCGGCGGCGCATCGCCGATCGCAATCGCCTGCGCCGCCAGCGTCAGCGCAGCGTCGAGCCGCGCCGGGTCGCGGTAGTGCAGCTCGAGCACCGGATCGCCGGACCGGACCGCCGCGCCCTGGCACGCCGCGACGATGATGCCGACCGCGGGGTCGACGGGGTCCTCGACCTTGTCGCGGCCGGCGCCGAGCGCGACCGACGCGCGGCCGACGAGCTCGGCTTCGAGACGTGTGACGAATCCGCCGCGCGAGGCGGGAATCACGTGCCTGCCGGCGACATGGGGCAATCGCGACGGGTCGTCGATCGCGCGGGGATCGCCGCCCTGACCTTCGACGATCTTCCGGAACCGGTCGAGCGCGGCGCCGGATCGAATGGCCTTGCGCGCCTGCGCCTCGGCGTCGGCCAGGCCGTTGGCCGCCCTGCCGAGCACGAGCAGTCGCGCGGTCAGCGCGAGCGTGACGTCCACGAGGTCCTGAGGGCCGCCGCCCTTCAGGACGTCGATGCACTCGACGACCTCGAGGGCGTTCCCGACGGCGCGGCCGAGAACGGTCGACATGTCCGTGATGAGCGCTTCCGTCTTGACTCCTGACGCGTTCCCGATCGCGACCAGCGATTCGGCGAGCGCGCGCGACTGCGCTTCCGTCTTCATGAACGCGCCGCTGCCGGTCTTGACGTCGAGCACGAGAGCGTCGATGCCCTCGGCGATCTTCTTGCTCATGATCGACGCGCTGATGAGCGGGATGCTCTCGACGGTGCCGGTGACGTCGCGCAGCGCGTACAACTTCTTGTCCGCGGGTGCGATCTCCGACGTCTGGCCGATCATCGCGCACCCCGTCGTGCGCAGCGCGCGCTTCATCTCGTCGAGCGAGAGGCCGACGCGGAAGCCGGGGATCGCCTCGAGCTTGTCCAGCGTGCCGCCGGTGTGGCCGAGGCCGCGGCCGGACATCATCGGCACCGCCACGCCGCAGGCGGCCGCGACCGGCGCGAGGATCAGCGACGTCTTGTCGCCCACGCCGCCGGTGCTGTGCTTGTCGACCTTCGCGCCGGGGATGTCGCGCAAATCGACGCGAATGCCGGAATGGACCATCGCGTCGGTCAGCCACGCCGTTTCCTGCGGCGTCATGCCGCGGAGCAGGATCGCCATCAGCAGCGCCGACGCCTGGTAATCCGGAAGCGTGCCAGCCGTGACGCCGTCGACGAAGAAGCGGATCTGGTCGCGGGAAAGCGCACCTCCGCCCCGCTTCTGAACGATCACGTCGACTGCGCGCATGGGGAGCGGCAGTATACTTCGATTGCTCAGCGCGATGAGTCCGAACGAGGAGGTCCGCCAACCGACTGACATCGGCGAAGCGGCGGTGCCGGCCCCGCTGGCGCCCGAGGATGCCGCCCGCCTTACCGAATTCGCCCGCGCCTGCAAAGCGGCCGCGCGCATCGTCGTCATGTACCCGGACGGCCATTCCGCGATCAAGGCGGCGCTCGGACGCATCGTGCAGGTGACGTCCCCGCCGAAGCAGACCGCGCCGATGCGGCTGACGGTGATGCCCGACACGATGCTGATGCAGGACCGCGCGCCGGCGAAGTCCGACACCTCCCTGGTGGAGTTGTCGGCTCTGCTGCACTCGCATCTCATCGGCGAGCTGACCGTGCAGCCGGGCGGCGACGCCAACGCGTGGCGCGCCTTCCTCCTGCTGCTCGCGCGATCGCCCGAGTCGATCCGCGCCGAAGGCGGCATTACGCGCGTGCTGTCGACGATGCCGTCGCGGACCGTCGAAGTGCGCGAGATCGACTACGCGGAGGTGCTGCGGGAGCGCGCCGCCGGCGAGTCGGCGGCCTGGGAGGTCGTCATCGCCAACTGCCTGCAGGGCTCGGCCGAGGACCTCGACGAAGAGACGATCCGGCACCTGCTCGCGATCGTCGGCGACCCCGAGCGGTTGTCGGCGCTAATGTCGGCGATCGAGACGCGCGCCGCGGAGCAGAGCGATCCCAAGCTGAAGACGACCGCCATGATGCGGCTGCTCCGCAACATCATCGCGGCCGTGTCGAAGAACGAGCCCGATCGCATGGAAGCGACGCTCGGCTGCCTCGCGTCGGCGGTCGCCCAGCTGACGCCGGAGATGGTCACCGCGCTCGTCGGCCAGCCGTCGTCGGGCGACGACGATGAGAATCCGAGGCTGATGCAGGCGATCGTCAGCCGCATGTCGGACGACACCATCGCCGACTTCGTCGCGCGCGGCGTCATGAACGACGCGTCGACCGACCGCCTTGCGGAAGCGTTCCAATCGCTCGTGCCGCAGGACGGCCAGCGCCCCCGTCTGCTCGCGCTCGCCCGGGACAAGGTCGCGGCGTCGCCCCTCGGCAACACCGAAGGCTTCGAAACGGCCTGGAACCAGGTCGCCGAGAAGATGCTGACGTCGTACTCGGACAAGCCGTTCGTGTCCGACGCCTACGCGCGCGAGCTGTCGAGCGCGCGGACGCGCGCGCTCGAAGTCGAGCAGCTGAACGACGATCCGCCCGAGCGCATCGCCACGTGGCTCGGCACGGTCGCAACGACGTCGCTGCGCGCGCTCGATCTCACGCTCCTTCTCGACCTGCTCCGCATCGAACAGGACGACACGCGCTGGAGCGAGCTGATGGTGCCGCTCGTCAGCCTGCTCGAAG
Source organism: Vicinamibacterales bacterium (assembly GCA_035632195.1). GTDB lineage: Bacteria > Acidobacteriota > Vicinamibacteria > Vicinamibacterales > CAVVIG01 > DASQHH01. The sequence goes on along the minus strand of DASQHH010001004.1, from coordinate 1,756 downwards.
ACCTGCTGCTCGTCGGCGACTTCGACGCCGCGCTGCAGCTGATCAACGTGCTCGTCAAGGAAGGCGCGGGCGACGGGTCGAAGGCGCGCCGTCAGCACGCCATGATCGCAATCGACACGCTGGTCGCGGGATCGATGCTGCGCCACCTCTCGACGCACTTCACCACGATCGACAACGATCAGTTCGAGCGCGTGAAGGCGATGTGCGTGTCGCTCGGCGAGGTCCTCGTGCGGCCCATCGCGGAGGCGCTAACGACCGAGGAGCGGCCGCGCGCGCGGGAGCGGCTCACGGCTATCCTGCTGGCCTACGGGGCCGTCGGACGGCGCACGGTCGAGCGTCTCAAGAACTCGCCGAACGCGGCAGTCCGCCGCACCGCCATCCGGCTGATGCGCGAGTTCGTCGGCAGCGACGCCCTGCCCGACCTGACCGAGCTGATGAACGACAACGCGCCGCAGGTGCAGCGGGAGGCCGTGCTCGCGATTTTGACCATCGGCTCCGAGGACGCCTACCGGGTCCTCGAGCAGGCGCTCACGACCGGCACCGAGCAGTCGCGCGACGCGATGATGACGGCATTGAGCACAGCGCGTGACGAGCGCGCCGGGTCCCTCTGGGGCCACCTCCTGTCAAACATCGATCACCGGGGCCCGCTGCAGCCGATCTACGTGCGCGCGATCGAGTCGCTCGGGATGCTGCGCGCGCCGGAGGGCGTCGCTCCGCTCCGCGAGGCGCTGTACCGCGGCGAATGGTACGCGCCCGGGCGGACCCGGATGCTGCGCGGCGCGGCCGCCGCAGCGCTCGCCCGCATCGGCACGCCCGAGGCGGTCTCGATCCTCGAAGAAGCGGCCGCAAGCGGACCGCGCGGCGTGCGCGCGCTCGCCCGCGCGGAACTCGCACACGTCCGGGTCCGGCCGCAGCCGAAGGGACACCCGTGACGACGCCGCGCTTCCAGCTGGCCGACGAGCTCCTCCGGCGATTCGCCGCAGCGCTGCGATCCGCACAGCTGTACTCCAAAGGCCATTCGATCATTACGCGCAACATCGACGCGCTCGACAACGCCATCCAGGGACTCCACGCGCTCGAACCGTCGATCGTGATCGGCCTCGTCGGCGAAGAAGTCATCGTCGACGACATGCCGATGGCGAAGGCCGAATCGCTCGGGGCGCTCGTCCGCAAGCTGCAGCAGAACCACGTCGAGCGGGTCACGATCGAGAAGGGCATAACGGCCGACGAGCTCGCCGCCTTCATCGACGGGGTCACCGCCGTCGACGCCCGCGAAGGCGAAGGATCCGGCGAGCCGGCGCCGCTGCCGTCGCTGCCCCACATCCGCGTCGGCAGGGTGTCGGTCGAAGAGCGGATTGAGACCGACGTCAATGACATCCAGGCGATCAGGCGTCTCTACAACCAGGCAGTCGCAGGGGCGCAGAGCGTCTGGGAGAGCGCGCAGACCGAGGGCAAGCCCGACGCCACCCTTGCGCGCGGCATGGTCGATGGACTCGCGCACGCCGTGGCGCAGAACCGTACGGCGCTGCTCGCCCTCACGACGCTGAAGGACTACGACAACTACACGTTCACGCACATGGTGAACGTGTCGATCCTGACGATGGGCCAGGCCCGCGGCCTCGGTATCGACGGACCGCTGCTGCGCGAGTTCGGCCTGGCCGCCCTGATGCACGACATCGGCAAAGTGCGCACGCCGCTCGAAATCCTCAACAAGCCGGACAAGCTCACGGACGAAGAATTCACGATCATGAAGCAG
>DASQHH010001003.1:0-3895 GCA_035632195.1 Vicinamibacterales bacterium | reverse complement strand
GGTCAAATTGCCGATCACGGTGCCGGGGACGATCAGCCGCCGCGCGCGGCGCGCGAGACCGTTCCAGTCGATGCGGACGTCGGGCGGCGCTGCGTTGGCGCCGGCAGGGCCGCTTCCGCGGCCTGATCGGGCAGCCGCTTCTGCGGCTAAACCCTGCGCCTCGTTGTCGATGTCGCGATTCATCGGATCGCGTTCCTGATCCCTCAGCGACTGCACATACAGCGCGGTCGTCGCATTGATGCCGCCCTGCGTCGCAATGCCGTTGCTGAAGCCTTCGGTCGACACGAACACCAGGTACCGGCCATCCGCGGTCCACACGGCGTTGTTCTCGGAGTAGAGCAGGCGATCGTCGGAGACGTGATGTTCCTCTCCGCCGGCAATGGGAGCGATGTAGACGTGCGCGCGCAGCGTGTGATCCTGCTTCGAGAACGCCACCCATTTGCTGTCGGGAGATACCGACACCGACCCAATGCGGTTCACGTCGCTCGACGTGACGACGACGGTTTTGCCGTCGGCGACGGTGTAGTTGTAGAGCTTCTTGTCCGCGGCGGTGTAGAGCAGCGACTTGCTGTCGGGCGACCAGACGAGCGAGCCCTTCTCGTTGTCGAGGTCGGTGATCTTCTTCGGCGCCTTGCCGTCGGGGTCGGCCATCCAGACTTCGTCGCGTCCCGATTTGTCGGAGACGTACGCGATGTACTTACCGTCCGGCGACCACTTCGGGAACTGATTGCGCGACGCCATATCGTCCGGCGCAACGCGCGTGATGTCGCCGCGCTCGGCCGCAATCGTCAGCAGCTGGCCGCGTGCGGAAATCACGGCGCGGCGGCCGGACGGCGAGATGTCGTACGCGTCGACTTCGTCTTTCACCGTCTCGACATCGAGCTCCGTGTCCTTCTCGTCCGAGTTGATGTCGATCGTGATCTCGCTGGTCTTGCCCGTCGCCGTGTCGAGCTTCCAGATGCCGAACAGTTCTTCGTAGACGATCACTTTTCCGTCGCTCGACATCGAGGGCCAGAACAGATTCCCGTCGGGGTGATTGGTGACCTGGACCGGCGTTCCCCCCTTCGCCGGAATCTTGTAGATGTTGTTGACACTCTGGCGGACCGCGGCGCTTCCCGGCGCGACGCTCTTGTCGTTCGGCAGCGGATCGCCGACGAAGTAGATCGAGCCGTCGGCGCCCCACATCGGCCAGTACCGGTTGTAGCGTTCGTCGGCCAGCAGCTTCGTGTACGTCTTCGTCGTCAGGTCCGCGATCCAGAGGTCCGCCGAGTAGCTGCCGCGATAGTGCTGGCGCGTCCACACGGCGGGATGCCGGTTGAACGCCAGCGACTTGCCGTCGGGCGAAAAGCTGCCGGAGAAGCCCCAGTCGACGGGCAGTGGCTGCTCCTGGCCGCCGTTGATCGAGACCTCGTACAGCGTCGCGACGTTCGGGAACGCGCCGTCGCCGTGCGACGCGCGGAAGAGCACCTGCTGCGAGTCGCGCGACCAGCCGACGACCTCGTCGTTGCCGCTATGGTAGGTGAGGCGCTTCGGCGTACCGCCTGCCGCCGGGATGATGAAGACGTCGTTGTTGCCGTAGCGGTTGGACGAGAAGGCAATCCACTTCCCATCCGGCGAGAAGCGCGGATAGATCTCGCGCGCGCGGTTGTCGGTCAACCGCTGGACGTTCGTGCCGTCCTCGTTGGCGATCCAGATGTCGCCGAGATAGCTGAAGGTGACCTTGCCGGCGTGGTAGTCCGGATGCCGCGCCAGTCGAATCGGCGCGGCTGCGGCCGGCGCGGCGAGCGCGGAAACGACGGCCACCGCGGCGAGCGCACGCGAGAACTTCATAGAGCCTCCCAGCGCCGCGGATACTACAACATTCTCAAATGGGGTTCCGCCCCCAAACCCCTGCTCCGGGATAGAATTTGATGAAACTGATCCATGCTGCCTGACGATCCCAACGCGCCAAAGCCGAAGCTCGTCGAGTGCCCGGCGTGTCACGCGAGAGTCAAGAACGAGCTGTTGAAGAAAATCGGCGGACGCATGCTGTGCCCCGGCTGCGCCGCGGCCTGGTTTCAGGACGAGGACGAACAGGAAGAAGAGACGTAACATGCGAAAAGCAGCCTTCCTTCTTACAGCCCTGCTCGCGCTCCCCTCGTCCGCGTTTGCGACCTGGTCCGTGATTGCCGTCGATCGGAGCACCGGCCGCGTGGTCATCGCGTCGGCGACGTGCGTGAACGGAGACGACGACTTCCTGAAGGGTGTGCAGGCGGTCGTCGTGCCGGGCAAAGGCGTCGCGGCGTGTCAGGCCGCCGTCGACAACACTCACACCAATCAGATGCTCGTGTTCAGCGAGTTGCAGAAGGGCACGGATCCGAAAGAGATCATCGAGCTGCTCGCGAAGGATCCCGCATTTCAGAGCCGGCAGTTCGGCATTCTCGATGTGCAGGGCCGCGCGGCCGGACATTCGGGGCTGACCAACGGCTACGTGTCGCAGAACCTGTTCGGACAGGTGCCGGGAACCGAAGTGTTCTATTCGATTCAGGGCAACATCCTGCGTCCCGGCAGCGTCGTGCCGAACGCGGTGCAGGCGTTTCTCAAGACGAGCGGCGCCATCACCGACCGCGTCATGGCGGCGATGGAAGCGGCCGACGGATCCGGCGGCGACAGCCGCTGCACCTGTCCGCCGTGGCCGACCGACGGCAGCAAGCCCGCGATCCCGTGCGACGAGAAGACCGCGCACGTCGCCTACATCCTGATGGCGGAGAAAACGGACACCAACGGCGACTCGCACAACAACGGCAAGTACGCGATGTACATCAACGTCTCGCAGCCGGCGCCCGACCACCTTGCCGGCATCAAGCCGGGCGAGAACCTGAATCCGGTGAAGACGCTGCGGATGCGGTACGACGCGTGGCGCAAGAAGCAGCCGGCGTCGTTCAGGTAACGCCAATGCGAACGATCAGTTTCGTTGCGCTGCTCATGCTCGCGCCTGGCGGCGCAGCCGATGCACAAAGAGGCCAGCCTCCTCCCGGCGGGCGCGGCGGCGGCGGACGCGGACGCGGCGCCATCGTCGCGATGACGCTGACGTCGAGCTGGACCGACGGCGGGCAGATTCCCGCGAAGTACACGCAGGTGAACGGTCCGGCCGGCGAGGTGTCGCCGCCGCTGTCGTGGACCGGCGCGCCCGAAGGCACGCAGTCGTTCGTGCTGATCGTGCACGACGTCGATGCGCCGATTGCCGGCGGCGCCGACGACATGCTGCAGTGGATGCTGTGGAACATTCCGGGCACGGCGACGATGCTGGCCGAGCACGTGCCCGCGGCTCCGGAGCTGCCGGACAAGACGCGGCAGATCAGCGCGACCGGCCCTTACTATCGTGGTCCGGGCGCGCTCTCGGCCGGGCCGGCGCACCACTACGTCTTCGAACTGTTCGCCCTCGATCAGACGATCGACGTCGCGGCCGTCGGCGCATCGCCGCCTCAGACGCGCGCCGCGGTCGTCGCCGCCATGACCGGTCACGTGCGCGGCAAGGCAGCCCTGGTAGGTTTATTCAAACGCTGACAAGGAGTCTTCGATGAAACGGTTTGTCTCTCTGTTCGCGCTGACGCTCGTCGCGTCGGTGACGATTCTCGCTCAGGGCGCTCCCTCCGGCTGGAAGCAGCGCGTCGACCGCAGCGCCAGCGCGCAGGATCCCGATGCCGCCGGCACGATCAAGTTCGTGACGATGGGCACAGGCTTCCATGCAACCAACCCGCAGGCGGCCGTGTACTGGAACCCGTCGAACACCGCGAAGGGCAGCTACACCGTGAAGGGCACGTTCACGCTGATGAAGCCGAGCGGCCATCCGAACTACTACGGCCTGATCTTCGGCGGCAGCAATCTGGAAGGCGCCGAGCAGTCCTACCTGTAT